>NZ_JADBRW010000427.1:0-20530 GCF_020247025.1 Microcystis sp. M109S1 | reverse complement strand
TCGTCTATCGCTTGATACTGTTGAGTTTTAGCTTTAACTTTAAACTCTAAGACAAACATTTTACGCAGGGGGTACTTAGATAAAATCAGTATAGCACAATAAAAGTTAAGTTAACAAGCTATAGTTTAAAAAGCCGTCCTTTTAGGACGGCTTGACGTTTGTGTTAAAAAGAAAGTAAATGAGAAAGCTAGTTTGCTCGCTCCCACAGTCTTTGAATTTCCGCTATTGTCCGACTATTGGGGGATTGAATTAGAGTAACCGATGGATTCACCTCTATTCTCTGAATATTTTGGCTCCAGGGGTTTTCTGGCACGGACATAATATCGATCCCCCCGATGACGGGACGGAAACCGTAGCGGACAAAAACTTGTTGTTGTTCTTTTGTGCGGAGAAAATCGATGAATTTTACGGACGCCCGCCGCTGTTCCCCATCGGTATCTCGACGGATAATCGCCGCGGTTGGGGTGATCTCCACGTTCGGATCGAGGTAGTATACGCGATAGGGAGCTATTTGATTTGCTCCCGACTGCTTCTGACGGTAAAGTGCGATACTTTCGTATACCGTGGCCACGTCTGCGTCGTTGGCTCCGCGGGTGATGAATTCCTGCAAAAGAATATCGGTTGATCGAGGCGGTTGGTACAGCGATTTTTGAATGATTTTAAAAAGCTCTGTAGTTTGTGGAGAATTTAAATCCTCACCGTTCGCCCGGGACCAGAGGAAAAGAGTCAGCAGGCCGCTATGGGAACGGGTCGGATCGGTCATGAGAAAATCAAAACTTCCCCAATCAGGTCTCCCGCCCATTTTTGCCCAATTTCCCGCCTCCATCGCCCGTTGAATTCGCTCCCAACGGAAACGGCCGTCAGGAAAGAGCGCGTCTCCCCGTTCCAGCCAAGCGATACCCACGAGAAGCGTTTTGGCGATCGGGCGCGGGGTCTCGTAAAAGGGATCGCCCCCGTCCCGGGTCGAAAGGCGAGTTTTTAATTCCGTCAGTAATTCACCGTCGGCGGGAATGAGAATCGTGGGTTTAAAATCATTTTTCTCGTCCACGAATTTATTAATTATATCCTGCGATCCCTGTTCTTTAATCTCGATCGCAATGTCGGGATTTTTTTTCTCGAAGTCTTCCTTTAGTCGCGTGAGGGGTTCCGTTAATTCCGTTCCAGTGACGATCACTATTCTCGTTTCTAATCCGGGGATAGGAATGTAAGCTAATCCCAACGAGACTAGGGCGATTAGGGAGGATAGCCATAATTTTTTTTTCTTCTTGGCGGTATTTATCATATAGCAGAATTCAGGAGTTAAAAGACAGAAGTGAGGAGGAAAATCGTTACCTAATCAAGTTTTCACCGCTGAAAGTGTACCTCTTTAATATGCAAAACCTCTAGAGATTAATGAGTTAAAATGTCCAAGTTACTCCCTGCGCTTCGCAATCGATCGCACAACTCCTCCACCTCTCGAACCCGCTCCCTATTGGGACGACTCGATAGCCGGATTTTATTCTGCAATTCCTGTAGGATGCCCGCAGTGTTCTCGATCATTACCCGTAGGTTTAATAGTTTAGCTAGATTAACCGATCCGCTGGTTCTGACGAGTTCTAGGTTTCTCTCTAAACTCTCCACCAATTCCCCAGCCTGTTGGCGGGCGATTCCGGTACTGTTGGTGAGGCGAGCGCGGGCTGAATCTAAGTCCGCCTCTAGTTTAGCGAGGGATAGAACCGCTGCGGAGCGCGGTAATCGTCGCTCTAGTTCTTCGATCCGGTGCGGGATATCGGCGATCGAACTACAGGACTCCTCTATGCGAACCAATAACTCTAGATAATCCGCTTCGTGACCCAACAGTTGACCCGCCTCGCGACGAACGGCCTCCGCTTTCTCGGCTAAACTTTGGACTGAGGCTTTTAGGTTAGTTAATTCCCTTTCCACTTCCCGTTGCGCCGATTTTTCGGGGTCGGGTTTTCTGGATTTACAATACATTGCGGTGGCGGTGGCGACGATGGCGGCGGTGGGCAGGATAACGAGATTCGGGGTTTTCAGGAACCGAACTCCCGCCACGAGAACAATTCCCCCGACTAGGATCGCGAGCGGGTAATCAAAAGGATTGGTTAGTTTGACCATAGGGTTTAGAACTCTAATTGCAAATCCCCCATCACCGTGGAGATCGTTTCGGGGTCGCCTTTACGGTAGTATCCACCGTTTTTATCAGCGATCGTTTTGAGAACTTCTGGGTTAAATTCCCCTTCATTCCCGTAGCCAATGGTGAAGACGGCGACGCGTTTATCGGAGGCGAAACCGCTTTTGGCTAATTCTTGAGCGAGGAAATCGAGGGGGTGTTTCGATCCCGAATCCTCCCCGTCGGTGAGTACGACGATCGCGTTGATCGCATCGGGGCGGAGATTTTGTTCTAACCAATTCCGAGCGTAGAGAGTCGCATCGTAGAGTGCGGTTCCCCCCTCCGCTCGCAGACCGGAAACAAACTGTAGTCCTCGCTCTTTGCCCGCCGGGGTTCCATCTACCAGCACGGGGGGACGAATCGCCGAATCGAAATCAATCAGGGCGACTTTTTCCTTTTCTCCCAAACTGTTGATATAGCTATTCAGGGTACTTTGAACCGAGGGGAGTTTATCTCCCAGCATGGAACCGGAAGAATCAACAACGATGACCACGAGGGAGGGTTTTTTTGCGTATTCCCGCCAAGACTGTAACATCGCCTCCACCACCTCCGGTTTCGGCGATCGCAGGGAGTCATAGCGAGCGTTCGGATCGACCCCGTACTCGGCGGAGAATTTCGTCCCGAGTTCTAACCCCGGAACCCCTGGCCGCAATCCGAGTTCGGTAGCGATTTTCTGCACCTCGGTACTGCGGAGAAACTCGATCGTTTTTTCGGCGGCGGCTTTTTCATCGGTACTCACCCAGGGTGCATTCGGTAGGATCGCCCGCATATTCGAGGTGAAGGTGGCTTTCGGATAAATCGCCTCGAAGCGTGTTCCTGTACCCCCGCGCCCTGCGTTGGCCTCGATCACCGAGGATTCGTACACGGAGGCGATCGAAGCCCAGAACGGGCCGTTTTTCGCCATGTCGTTGGCAATTTGTCCGGTAGAAACCCCGTAACGGGTGATTTTACTCTGGATCTCCCGCACTTTCGGTTGATACTTCTGTACGTCGCTAACGGTTAGGTCTTCGGGACGTTTTCCAGATACTGCGGCGAATTGAGCAACGAGACTCTGTAACCCCGAGTTAGAGCGGATCGGTGCGCCCATGACGAAATAAAGCGGTAAGCTCTGGTTATCGGGGGCGAGATCTTTATGGGTTTTCGCCGTGAGCAGGGATTTATAAAGGTCGCTTTGTTGTCGCACCCCCCGGGCTAAGTCCGAGGGAACCATAAAGACCATCGGGCTGGAGGTTAATAGAGCAGCATCGGCGACCCCTGGAATATAGTTCTGGCCTGGAAATAGGGCGGCGACCTGCGATTGCAGTTGAGCCTGATAAATCTCGCCATCGACGGAGATCAGGGTGGGAAAGTCCGGCGCATCGGCTGGTAAACTTCCCTGTTTTAACTGGGTCGCAAGAGAGACTACATCGGAAACCACATCCCCGCTTCCTTTGGCTTCGCACTTGAGATAGTAGGGTTTACCGTTCTCTAGTTTCGGATTCTGTCGGTTTAGTTTCTCCGCAGCCTGATCGCAGAAATCTTTCAGGGCGCTCCCGACGAGAAATTTAACCTCGATGCCGTTGGCACGGGGATCGCTGCTCCCGCAGGAACTCAAAATCACGAGTCCGAGAATGACAATGAATTTTCGCCTGATCTGGTAACTCATAGGGGTTTTGTAGGTTGTTATTATTGAACTCGTTTTAACATTCTTTCCATGATTTACCCGTATTTTTAATTATCGATGAATTCCGTAAAATTTACTAGGCTCTCTTGTTCCCAGTGTGATAGGATTCTCTAATCATCAAAAGCGGCAAATCATCGTAATCGAAAATTTTCAAAGTTACTAAAACCGTAAGCTTGTCTTTTAATCAGTTTGATTTTATTATTTATCCCTTCAGCTACACGATTCGTCGAATGAAGTAGGGTATCTAAATCGGATGCCCATAGTCATCTCCTGCTATAGTGTATCCTGTTGTACTATTTTAACACAAAACTCAAGAGAGCCATCCCCCTTTTCCCATGACTAATCATCTGGCTGAATCTGAAAGTCTTTACCTACGAAAACACGCCGAAAACCCGATCGATTGGTGGTATTGGTGTGACAGCGCCCTAGAAATTGCCAGGAGAGAAGATAAACCGATATTTCTCTCGATCGGTTATTCTAGCTGTCATTGGTGTACGGTTATGGAAGGAGAAGCTTTTTCCGATCAGGCCATTGCCGATTATCTCAATCAGTATTTTTTGCCGATCAAAGTTGATCGCGAGGAAAGACCGGACATCGATAGTATCTATATGCAAGCATTGCAGATGATGGTCGGTCAAGGGGGTTGGCCTCTGAATGTCTTCCTAACACCCGATAGTTTAATTCCCTTCTATGGTGGTACTTATTTTCCCGTGCAACCGCGCTTTAACCGGCCCGGTTTTCTGCAAGTGCTGCAATCGATACGTCGTTATTATGACGAGGAAAAAGACAAATTAAACAAATTTACGGCCGAAATGCTGGGCGCACTGCGTCAATCGGCTATTTTACCCCGATCAGAGACCAATTTAGCCGCTCCTTCCCTTTTAGCCACAGGAATCGAGAGAAATACGGCGGTGATTCAGGTTAATCCCAATAACTACGGTCGGCCCAGTTTTCCGATGATTCCCTATTCTAATCTGGCTTTGCAGGGCAGTCGCTTTGGTGACGATTTTGAGGATTCCCTCCGGCAAGCGGCCTATCAACGGGGGGAAGATCTGTCCTTGGGGGGAATCTATGACCATGTAGGGGGAGGATTCCATCGTTATACGGTGGATTCGACGTGGACAGTTCCCCATTTTGAAAAAATGCTCTACGATAACGGGCAAATTGTCGAATATTTAGCCAATTTGTGGAGTGCGGGTTATCGAGAAGCGGCCTTTGAGAGAGGGATTAAAGGCACGGTTAACTGGCTAAAACGGGAAATGACCGCCCCAGAAGGCTATTTTTATGCGGCCCAAGATGCCGATAGTTTTGAGAATGCCACGGATAGAGAACCGGAGGAAGGAGCCTTTTATGTCTGGTCGGATTTAGAGTTAAGGGATTATCTCTCGATCGAGGAATTAGGACTGCTGCAAGCTAATTTTACCGTCACTGCCGAAGGGAATTTTGAGGGTCGTAATGTCCTGCAACGTCGGCAAGGGGGAGAATTATGGTCGGAGATAGAAAATATGCTCGATAAGTTATTTATTCGGCGTTATGGCAGTTCTCAGTCCCAATTAGCTCTTTTTCCCCCGGCCAGAGACAATCAAGAGGCGAAAACCGTTTCTTGGCCAGGACGGATTCCGGCGGTAACGGATACGAAAATGATCGTCGCTTGGAATAGTTTGATGATTTCTGGTTTGGCCCGGGCCTTTGCCGTCTTTAGCGAACCTTTGTACTGGCAAATGGCTAGTCAAGCGGCCGAGTTTATTCTCAAGCATCAGTGGTTAGATGGACGTTTTCAGCGCTTGAATTATCAGGGTCAGGCCTCGGTTTTAGCCCAATCGGAGGATTTTGCCTATTTTATTAAGGCTTTACTGGACTTGCAAACGGCTAATCCCCCAGAAACTCGCTGGTTAGAGGCTGCTATCGATCTACAAGGGGAATTCGATCGCTGGTTTTGGTCCAAGGATGAGGGAGGATATTTTAATACCGCTTCTGATCATAGTCTCGATTTGATCGTGCGGGAACGGGGCTATACGGATAATGCCACCCCTTCGGCCAACGGAATTGCGATCGCTAATTTAGTGCGTCTGTCGCGATTGACGGAAAATCTAGAATATCTCGATCGGGCCCAAAAGGCCTTGCAATCTTTTAGTACCATCCTAGAAGAGTCCCCCACCGCTTGCCCCAGTTTATTTGTCGCCCTCGATCACTATCGTCACGGTTTCTGTCTGCGCGCCCCGGAAAGCTCGATCGAGCCGCTGTTAAGTCGCTATTTGCCCACTGCGGTGTATCGAGTCGATGCCAGTTTGCCCCTTAGCACATTTGGGTTAATTTGTCAAGGGTTATGCTGCCTTGAACCGGCAGAAAATTTAGAACAGTTGCACCGACAAATTGCCGGAGTGATGGCAGGGGAGTCAATACGGCTCGGTTAACTTAAAGATGGTGCGTTCCCCATGATCAAACGATGGAGTAACAAGGATTGCATCAGGGAACGCACCCTACTCGTGACAGAGCGATCGCACTCTCCCTAACGAGCGATTCACGCAGTTGGCGAATCTCCATTCCTACAAATTACAATTGAGTTAAGATATTTATTTAATTTAAACAGGTGAGCGATGAAATCAAAAGTCAGTATTGAAATAGAAAAGAGAGAAGGAAAATATTCTGCTTACAGTCCTGAAATTGAAGGATATATAGCAGAAGGAAATTCTTTAGATTCAGTCATTGATGCTATAAAACAAGCCATCCAATCCCATTGGCATCAACAAGAAGAAGAATCCAGCAAGACAACGGCCCAATCGCTTCTCGAACTTTTTGAAAATATTACAGCCGGCATGACCGAAACAGAAATCAACAATTTGCCGAGGGACGGCGCACAAGAACATGACCACTATATCTATGGTATTCCTAAAAGCGATTCATGAGAACTATCTTTGCTGATACATTTTATTGGACAGCATCCATCAATCCTAGGGATAATTGGCAGGGTCAAGTAATTGCTATTACTCGCAGATTAGAACAATTTTGTCTCGTGACAACTGAAGAAGTTTTAGCAGAAACTTTGACTTTTTTTTCAGCTTACGGGAGTCAGATGCGACAACGTGCTTGTCAACTGGTTCAAGGAATAATCAAAAATCCCAATATTCAGGTAGTCCACCAAACTCATGAATCATTTTTAGCAGGTCTAACTCTCTACCAAAATCGTCCTGACAAAGAATATGGTCTCATTGATTGTATCTCTATGCAGACGATGCGAGAACTGGAAATTATCGAGATGTTGACCCATGATAAACATTTTACTCAGGAAGGTTTTGTCATTTTGCTATAGTGCGATTCCTATCGATTTTCAAGGTATTTAATCAAGTCAACAAAGGGAAAAATAACCCCCCTCAACTGACTGAATGAAGGGGCATTTATGGTATTTTTGTAAGCAATTTAGCCTACTTTTGTGGTTTCTTTTTCGGTGGATTTGGATAGCTTCAGTTTGCGCTTGAGGGTTGAAGCTGCGCCTAAAGTGCCGAGAGCGAGGAAACTCAGGATGGAAGAAGGTTCTGGTACAGACTTGAAGAGACCGTCTTTGTCCGTTACTTCAAGGATTGGCTGTGGATCGGACACTGAATCTGGCGCAATCTGGAAATTTGGGGTTACGAGTTCTTCTAGCAATGATACATCCCAGATGCCTTCAAGTGGTCCTAAGAAACTAACAGATGATGATAAAGGTGTGGGCGAGTAAGTACGAACTCTAAAATCTCCTAAAGTTACCGCAAGACCAGAAGATTTCTCGATGGCAATTGGTAGGCTAGAAGATCCAGAAAAGTCGTATTGAAATCTTGTGATGGTAGAAGGACCTGATAGTGGATCTGAAGGAACGTCAATATCCAAAGAAAACAAACCTTCATACGAAACATCAACTGAATACCAAGTGAATTCAGGTATGGCCGTGTTCAAGCCAGTAAAGTCATATGTAACAGTCAGATCACTAAGGTTCTGATAACCTTCAATAGTTACCAAAGGATCTCCAACGACAACTACGACAGTTGCAATACTAGAACTTGAAGTTTTTTTCTGGTTCTTAAATGTAAATTCGGTAGATGTAACCCCTTCAAAAGTCGATCCGTCCTCTTTGATTATTTTATATTTTGCCCCAGCAGGAACTGTTTGCTCCGATTTTATTTCGTTTCGTTCCCATTTAATTTTTGTTCCTACAGGTATAATGGCGGCGTTAACTGGAACCCAAGAAGAAAAACAGGTTAACAGGGCTACCGTTATCAAAGTTTTTTTCATAAACTTTTACGACTCCATAACTAAAACTAAATTTTGCGATCGCCCCCCTCGCAGCCAGGTCAAGCAACAGCCCAACCCAACACCAAAGGCAGATGACAAAACGATACACACTCCCCCCCCCACAACTGTATTAAAAGCTACAATTTAATAAATCTTTACATTCTTCTCCCCCTAGTCCCTCGCCTTCGGGAGCGATAGGTTAGTATAGAGTGGGTGAAAACAATTTTTCTCCATTGATTTCGGGTATCTCATGCGTATTCAATGGGATGAAGCCAAACGACAGCGAGTTTTAACAGAACGTGACATTGACTTCACTCGGTTAAACGATCTGCTTTACAAACCTTACATCGAAGACCAACGCTCTGAGCAGCCAGAACAATATCGGATTGTTGGCTTTGCGGGCGGAACGTTAACAACATTCATCGTAGAATACAGAGTCGATGAAGTCGGTGATTACATTTGGGTTGTCACCGCTTGGAAATCAACTAAACAGGAGCGCAAAAGCTATGAGGAAACAGTCAACTGAAATTAAAGATATTGAGGAAATTGCTCAACAAGCACATCTAGGGAAAGATGTCTCTGAGCATTTCACAGGTAATTTTCAGGTTAAGCAACAAATTAATCTTGATTTTCCCCCGGAGTTACTAGGAAGCATAGATGTAGAGTGTCAATTGCAGAACATGAATCGTCAGGATTGGATCAAGATGGTTTGCGTTGAAAAACTCCGTGCAATTCAATCTAGCAGAATAGCCAATAGTGTTTAGTGGGGTCAAAGTATCCTACGCTACAATTTAATAAATATTTAGGGCTTGCTGAATAAATCTAAAAACCTTGTTGGGTAAGACTTTTAGACTTTTTTCCCTCAAAAAGTGCCTACCATTGGAGTGATCGGGGGGAAATTGAGGTACTTTTTCCCTGAAAATTAGGTAGTTGACCACCTGAAAATCGGTAAAACCCTACACCCCACACCCCACACCCCACACCCTACCCCCAGGAAAAACTTTTTGCCGCAAACCCTAGATAATCAGTCTTTAAGAACTGGATTTGGTGTAATAGCAAATCTGTTTTTAATACCATGATTAACTCCCAATCCAACTTTAAAAACCCAGTTGGGTATTGTTCCACAACTTCCCACTATCCTGTACCTTTTAAACAGGATTTAGTCTTAGGTTGATTTTGCCAGGGCCAGCCAATGGAGGTGAAAGATTGCTTGATAGATGGGATTATGGACCCGCAGCCGGCCTTCGTCTTTGATCACTAACCCCGATAAAAGTAACTCTTTTTCTGGAGGGCTATCCTCGGCAATCACCTCTTTTTCCCTTAAAATCCGTTCATAGAGTCTCAGGAGCAACTGGGAGCGATGACTGTTGAGAAGCCGATCGCGAATAGTCCGCAGATGTTCCGGTTCATCCTGAGCTTCCCAATTGTCAATGATCTTCTTCTGTACCAAGTCCTCAATCCAGAGGGCCTCACCATTGGGGGGAATCGGTGCGGCAGCGGTGCGAATTAACTGACAGAGTTTTTGGGTCAGAAAAGGTTGACCGTTTGTCCAAGCAAAGACTTCTTTTAAGACAGTTTGCGGGTTACTAACTTTCTCGGCCAATCCGCGCAGTAAAGGCTGGGCTTCGTGTTCCTTAAAACCCTCCAATTGAATCGAATGACCGATATTAAAAGGAGTGATTTGGTGGTCGGTAATTAAATCGGAGGGGGTGACAACACCGAAGAAAGCGAAGGTCAAACGCCGATAGAGCGGGTTAAAACCACGCTGGTTATAGCAGGAACGAATCAGGGCAAAAAAGTCATTAACCGCGAAATTTAAGCCCAAAACGCTATCAATTTCATCGATAAAAATCGCGATCGGTTTCGGGGGAGAACCGTCCACTATCCCCACTTCCAGCAATAACACTTCTTCGATAAATTCGCCCAAGCGCTGTACTGCCGAGACATCTTCCCGTTCTTGCCACCAAGCTTTGAGATTGACCCTTTTGAGCAGTCCAAAACGTCGCCCTAACTCGAAGGCTATCCCCTTGTACCATTGGTCGGGAGTGACATTTTCGCTGCCGATGCGGGTTAAATCAATGGGAGCGCAACAGACCCCCTCGTGTTGGAGGTGGTCGATCATGCGTACCATTAAACTAGACTTGCCCATTTGACGGGGATTGAGGACATAGCAAAAATCGCCGCGTTTGAGGGCTTTATAGAGATAACGGTCGGCGGCGCGGACCACGTAGGTGGGGGCATCCATGGGTAAACTGCCCCCCACTTGGTAGTCAAAGGTGCTAGATTCTTCGCTACTTCTGAGCAGTTCATTTTCAAACAGTAATTCTGCTTGGGTGGCCTTGAGAATTTCTAGGGTTTGGCTGAGTTCTAGGGTGCGCTCCTGCACTTTCTGTTCTAGGGTGCGGCTATACTCGGCTAATTCTTCGGTAAAGCGAATCCGTTCCGCTTCCGCCTGTTTTCGTTCGGTAATATCGGTAAAAGCGGTGATCGCATAGATAATTTCTCCTTTTTCGTCAAAAACGGGCGTGGCATACACTTCTAGGGGAATAATCTTCTCTCCTTGGTGAATTTCTAGATCATCCATCGTGTTTTTTTCCCCCCTTAAAGCTCGGACAATCGGATGGTATTCTGTGGGATACAATCGATCGGTTCCAGCTTGATATAACTGATAGGTTTCCCCCAACTGATTAGCCGTGGTGATATTAACTATCTCTTTTCCTAAAATCTCTTGGGCGGTTTGATTGGCATAATAGGGTTGACTGCCAGCATCAAGGACGAATACCCCCACTGGCATCGCTTCTAAAAATTGCGCTAGTTGTCTCTGTTTGGCTTTGATTTCGGCGTAGAGTTTGGCGTTAGTAATTGCGATCGCCGCTTGGCTGGAGAGCAGTTGCAGCACTTCCAATCTTTCTTGGGTAAAAGCCCCGACGGTGAGATTATTTTCTAGATAGACAATTCCCCGCAGTTGTCCTTGGTCGAGGAGGGGCGAACAGAGCAGGGATTTGGTTTGATGGGTTTTAATATAGGAATCATTGCTAAAATTGCCCTCATGGGCAGCATCGTCATTAAGAACGGTTTGACCGCTCCGGGCTACATAGTTAATAATTGAGACGGGAAGATGTTCTTCGATGGCATTAGATTTAAAGACTGTCACCCCATCTTCCTGCACCGAACCGGAGGCTTCGATCAATAGTTGTCCGCCACTTTCTAGGATAAGATAGCCCAGCTGCGCCCCAGCATTTTCGATGAGAATTTTCATCAGGGTGGCGAGTAATTTATCTAAAACTATCTCGCTAGAAATGGCTTGGAAGGCCTTCATAATCGTGGCTAAATCTAACAGTTCTCCCGCATGACTAACTGAATTTTTTCTGGTGGGAGTTCTCCTAGTTTCGGTCTGGTAATTGTAACCATAATTATTGACCATTAACTGAGAATAACTGCTTTCTATATCTTTGACTTTAGCTGTTGCTCCCCAAAGAGAATAGAGATAAGCAGCTTCATTGATGTAGGTTTTGGCAATTTTTACTTTACCCCAATCGAGATAGAATTTCGCCGCTAGTTCGTTAGCCAGTGCCTCTTCATTAATGTATTCATTTTCCTTGGCTTTAGCGATGGCTAGATCATAATTTTCTATGGCTTCTAGATAGGATTGCTGTACCCGCTCCTTTTCCGCTTGCACTAAATAAAATTTATGGAGATAGTTAGAGGGGGCTTGATTAGCCCATTCCCGCAGCTTTTTCTGATTATTCGTCACTCGTTCTAATACTTGCTGTTTTTGGTCATTGTCCAGATGATTATAAATAGCTAAATGGGCGAGGGAATCATAGACATTATGCAGAGAAATCAAGAAAGTGGCGGTAGCTCCTACCAGATATTTTTGGGCTTGGTTAGCATTTTCAATGGCTTGTTCGTACTGTCCAAATAGATAACAAAGGTATAATTTATTAACAAATAAAGAACAGAGACCGAAGAGATCATTAGCCTCTAGATGGTACGGTAACATAAGAGTTTCTTGATAGTATTGTCCTTCTAAATGACCGGGATTTTCCGAGTGCCTCAGCAGATTTAAAACTGTTTGACCATAGATTTTTAGATAGTTGCGAGGGTTTTCTTGTTTGAGTTTAACAAAAGCCAGATCATAGTTAGCTATTTCTTGGGCTAATTCGGTTAATTCCTGTCCGATAAATGCGGAATGAAAACAGTAAAGATAGGCGCAGGTTGTTCCGTAGTAGAGATCGCCCATTTCTAAACCGGTTTGATAGGAAGATTTTAACAAAGACAGGGAATTTTTAATCGGTTCTTTCCAGATACTAATAGTTGCGGAAAAGACGGCAATTATTTTCGGCATCAGGGCTTTGGCATGAAATTTATCGGCAATGTTTAAAGCCAATTTTCCAAATTGATAACCCGTTTCCCAATCTTCTAAAAGACCACAAAGAATTAAGCCATAATTAACATAAGTAAAAGCCGCTAGATAACTATTGCCGTACTGAATTGATAAGTTAACCTGTTTTGATACTAGGATGGGTAAGAGATGAGGAGCGGCAATATAAACAGGAGAAAATATGGCACTTGCTATTTTCATTATTGCTAATTTTTCTTCCTCATTTATCGGCGGTAAATTACTTAAATTCTCAATATTTTTACCTGCTAATCTTTGTCGAGTTTCAGTTAGTTCTTTTTGAATATCTGATGATTGTAAGGATTCGGGAATCTCGAAATCTAAGCTTTTGAGGACAGATAAACCAATTTGTACCGCTTTTAGTTCTTGATTTTGGCTGAGATAAGCTTCGATAATGACTTCATAAACTTTTACTTTATCTAGGGTGGTTTTTGCCTGTTTTAATACGAGATTAGCCCAGCACTGCATTTGCTCAAAATCCCCACTTAAATAGGCGATTTCTGTGGCTTCAGAATAAATATTTAAAGTCAGTTGATAGTTATTTTTCCAGCTTGATTTTTTGAGAAGTTTTTGAGCGATTTTAATATATTTTAAGGCTCCAGTTTGGGCATTAGCAGCTTTGGCTTTTTGGGCTGCTAGTAAATTCAAGTTAGCCACTAACTCTCGTTCTTTTTCCTCGCTAATTAGTTGATAACCAAGATTGAGATGATCAACTATTTTAAAAATCTTTTCCGATAATTCGTTGACAGAACTATGCTCCCAAAGTAGGCGACCAATTTTTAGATGAATTAAAGATTTTTTGCTGTCTTCGATGAGAGCGTAAGCTCCTTGTTGAATGCGATCATGAGCAAATTTATATTCTTGAATCAGTAATTGTTCATCTAATTCTGAGAGGGGAATAATCAAACCAGCTTCGCTACTATAATTTAAAATTGGTAAAAGTTCTGAAGGTGATTTTTCAGAGATTATTGCCAGACTATATAAATTAAACTCTGCTCCAAGGCAGGCCGCTAAACTTAAAACCTCCTGGGTTTCGGGGGGCAATTTCTGCATTTTGCCCATCATAAATTGAATCAGATTATCGGTACTGCCAATCCTTTGAATTTGACCGAGATGCCATTGCCAATAGCCCCTATTATTGTCGATTTTAGTGGTTGTTTCCTGCCCTGGTTGGAAAAATAGCAAATTTTCCCAGTAGATAGTTTTGAGAAATTCATTGACAAAAAAAGGATTACCGTGGGTTTTTTGCCAGACTAAAGCGGCCAAAGATTGCACATATTCTGGTGAATGATTTAATGTCTCGGCAATTAACTGATTGACCTGTTCAAGTCCCAGAGGTTTTAAAATAACTTGATTGATAATTATGCCCCCCTGCTCTAATTTATCGAGAGTAGCGGTTAGGGGATGGGTGGAATTAATTTCATTACTGCGATAGGAGCCAATTAAAAATAAATAGTCGATATCGTCATCGAGCATAATTAATTCTATCAACTGAAGACTAGCTAAGTCTGCCCATTGCAAATCATCGAGAAAGATGACTAAGGGATGTTCCGGGGAACAAAAGACCCGAATAAAATTTTTAAAGACTAAATTAAAGCGATTTTGAGTAGCGATCGCTCCTAATTGTAACACCACTGGTTGCGGACCGATAATTAATTCTAGTTCAGGAATCACATCAATAATAACCCGTGCATTCGTCCCCAAAGACTTTAGGAGTTTTTGTCGCCATAGTTCCAGTTGTGGTTGACTTTCCCCCAAAAGTTGCTTGACCAGATGAGTCAAAGCGCTAACCACAGCAGCGTAGGGAGTGTTGCGCTGAAACTGGTCAAATTTACCAGAGATAAAAAAGCCGCGTTTTTCAGTAATTGGCTGATAAATTTCCCCAACCAAGGTGGTTTTACCTATACCAGAATAACCCGTAACTAGCATCAGTTCGGTGTGAGAGGAGTTTTTATCCACCGTGGCTACCCGTTGAAAAGCAGTGAGGAGAGTGGCGATTTCTGCCTCCCTACCGTAGAGTTTTTGGGGAATTTGGAACTGATTGGCTAGATCTTGCCTAGCGATGACAAAATCCTCAATTTTAGCCGTTTTTTCTAGTTGTCTTAAACATTCTTCTAAATCTGCCCGAATACCATAGGCACTTTGGTATCGTTCCTCGGGGGTTTTAGCCATCAGTTTCCTGATGATTGCCTCCACCACCGGGGGAATTTTCTCCCTGACGAGACTATTAATCTCCAAAGGTTGTTTAGCCAGATGACAGTGAACTAATTCCAAAGCATCTTTAGCTGGAAAAGGTAATTGTCCGGTGAGCAGTTCGTAGAAGCTAACGCCCAAGGAATAAAAATCCGTGCGGTAATCGAGACTGCGATTCATCCGTCCGGTTTGTTCGGGAGAAATATAGGCTAAAGTCCCCTCCAGGACGTTGGGATTTTTTAGCCCCGGATTTTCCCGCCGCAGGACGCTGGCAATGCCAAAATCGATGATTTTAATTTGTCCGGTTTCGGGGTTAAGAACTATATTGGCAGGATTAATATCTTTGTGAATAACCTTGGCGTTGTGAATTTTCTCTAAATTAGCCACTATTCGGGGTGCAAGGCTTAAAAAGTCCCTTAAGGCCAGGGGTTTGCCCTCTAGCCATTTTTTTAAGGATATGCCCCCGAAATCTTCCAAAATAATCACGGGAGTTCTACGGTAGGTTTCTAAACCATAGGCTTTAATCGCCCCCTCGAAGTTCAGGCCGCAGATGGTTTTATACTCCTGTTTGTAGTGGGTTAGTTCTTGGGCGGTGGGATATTCTTGCTTGAGGATTTTGAGGATAACGGGTTGATTATCGGCGGTGCGAATGGCCCGATAGACTTCTGAGTTAACACTTTCGTAGATTTGGGCAAGAATGTCGTATCCGTTGAGAAGAATCATCGAAAAATTGGGTTTGAAACCCCGTCCTTTTAGGACGGCTTGGCATTTAAGATGTTTCGCTATATGCTAGAGATACAGCGAAACAATCTTAACTATGTACGCCACTCAAAAGAACCAACTTAGACAACTTAATCAGCAGGAATTTAATGCCCTGACTGCTTTGTGTCGTTTGAGTAAGAATCTTTTTAATGTGGCGTTGTACGAATGTCGGCAATATTTCTTTGCTGAAAGAAAACGTTTGACCTACGAATCTAACTACCATATTTGCAAATCTAATGAAAACTATCGGCTTTTGAATACCGATATTGCTCAGCAAACGATGAAGGTAGTAGATAGAAGTATGCGGTCTTTCTTGGGACTGCTTAAGGCAATTAGTATAGGGAGATGTGACCAAAGACCACAACTGCCCCAATACTTGTCTAAAGAGGGATATTTCCCTTTGATTATTCCTCGAATTAAACTCAAAGATGGAATGTTGGCAATTCCCATGTCTAGAGAGTTTAAAAAAGAATATGGCGAAGTTAAAATCCAACTCCCAGAAAGACTGAAAGACAAGAATATTAAGGAGGTACGAATACATCCCAAATACTCGGCTCGATGGTTTGAAATCGAGTACATTTATGAGGATGAAGCAATAGAAACATCTGTGGACTCCGAAAAAGCAATAGCTATTGACTTGGGGGTTGATAACTTGGCAGCTTGTTTTGACACTGAGGGGCATCAATTTTTGATTGATGGAAAAAGACTTAAAAGCATTAATCAGTGGTACAACAAGCGTAATGCTGAACTTCAATCTGCCAAAGATAAGCAAGGCATTAAAGAGTTGACTAATCAACAAGCACAGCTTAATCAATGGCGTAATGATTCTATTCGAGATTATTTGAATAAATCCGCTCGAATAATAATTAACCATTGCTTGAACCACCAAATAGGCAAGTTGGTAGTTGGGTATAATCCAAGTATTAAACAAGAGATTAATATTGGACGTTCCAACAATCAAAACTTTGTTCAGATACCTTTTTGGCAACTTAGACAAAAGCTCAAAGCTTTGTGTTCTCGATACGGAATTGAGTATTGTGAACAAGAGGAGTCTTATTCGTCTAAAGCTAGTTTTTACGATCAAGATGAGATTCCTATTTACAATGCCGATAACCCCATCAAACAGAATTTTTCTGGTAGAAGGGTTAAGCGGGGATTGTATCAAACAAAGAACAGACATCTTGTTTCAGCCGATATTAATGGTAGTGCCAATATTTTGGTTAAAAGTAAGCACAGACTCAATTTTGAGCGAGTGTCTAGCGGGTTTTTGGCTAACCCTTTAAGGATTTACGTCTCTTAAGAATCCCCGCCAGGCGCGGGAGTGTCAATTTTTTGCTTGGCGATTGTAAATGGCTGCGGGTCTCCCCAAGAAAAATTCTACGGGAACCAAGACAAGACTCCGCAAGGCCGAAAGAACTCGATTTACCTGTGAGACGGAAGGACGGGGAGAAGGCAGCACTTGCTCGAAATACTCGGAATGCAAGGTAAAACCAAAGTGAACATCTTCCGGTAAGCTCAGTTTAGCAATCGGTCCGTCCTTGAGATTGTCAGGGTTAAATAACCAAGCTTCTAATACTCTGGTCGGGGTTAAAACCGTCGTAAATAGATAGCCCTGTTCTTGGGGAATAAACTGAATGCTATCTAAAATATAGCCATCGGGACAAACATAAAAATCCAGTAGTTCCCGACCTAAATGTGATACATGAGTATTAGTGGCATTTTTTTCTTGTCTAATCTGTTCAGTTAACTGATTCCAATCCTTATCGAGGGGAACCTTGGCTAATACCGAGGGCAAGTCATGACTGGGAAGTTCGGCATCGCTGAGGATGCGATTACTTTGGTCGCGAAAATCCATATACTGACGACGACAGATTAATTCGCGCACATAACCAGCATAAACCTGATAAATGGCGCTGTATCCCTGTTCCAATTCCCGCGGGTCGGCGGTGTAGAGAGTGGTAGAGAACCACCCCGGATGGATGAAAGCTTGTTCGCTCATCACCCTGGCATCTTCGATAACCACTTTGCGCAGCACTCCGGGGTCAAAGGAAAACATCCAGGGAATGCCGTGGTATTCGGGGGGATAACCCTGACCAGTAAAATGTTGGATATCGTCTTTTTCGATCGCTTCGGTTAAACTAATAGTGGCATTTTGGATGGCCACAAGCTGAATTTGACCGTTGGTACTATGGTAATTACAAAGGAAGTGATAACTGTCGCCATTGAAGGTAATTAATTGCGAGGGAACGGTGGTTTCTTCTTCCTTGAGGTCTTGACGTTTAACCAGATAAATTTGAGTTTTCGGATAGGTTTCTTCTGGCTTGATTCTGATACCTAATAGTTTGGCTACTCCCATCTGAAAAGGCATATCGGGAATCATGATATAATCTTCGGTGACGATAACCGAATGGGGGCTACCATCAAGGATAGTTCCCTGTAGTTTCCAAGGTTTAAGTTGTTTTTGTTGATCCCAAAGAACAATATACACCGAGTTATCTAAATCTTTTAACATACCTCCCGATACAAGTTTTAGCTTTAATTCACAGGTGATAAATTCTTGGGTTTTTTTGTCGTAGAAGGGATGAGCGGTATTTTCTAGGACGGGGAAAAAAGACAAAGGCACGGAAACAAGATGTTGGTCAAAATAACCAATCGGGGTGATAGTATCAAGGGAAACGGGATCTACTTCCCAGTAACGTCCCGCATCGGCAGTGAGAATTAATCGGGTTTCTTCTAGTTGTTCATCTTCGGCAACTTTTTCTAGTTTAACCATAGCAGTATTCGCTATTTCTGAACAACCCAAAATGCTGATTACGGCGGGAAAATTGGCTTTAATAATATTAAATATCGGTAAAACTTTTCGCCAAAAACTATCCCAGGTTTTCAGTTTTTTACTGTAAACATTAACTTGATTATTTTTCCCTTGCAAGTCCCATTTAATAATTACACCCTCGCCAGAGAACAAATGACGGTCATTTTTTCTATGAAAAGGACAGACGATAAAAACGTATCCCGACAGATTTTCTGGCCAATGTCCCTCGGTAACTGTAGCGACTGCCTTATATAAATTGTTCTCATCCGGCCGACCGAGTTGCGAGCGACTAAAATTACTAACGTTGACAGTATTTTGGACAGTATCTTTGATTGACATATTCATAGGATTCTCCCTTATCAGTTATCAGTTATCAGTTATCAGTTATCAGTTATCAGTTATCAGATGTGAGTTATCAGTTATCAGTTAAGTGGGTGGGTGGAATTAAATATAAGATGAACGTAGGTTGGGTTGAAGCATGAAACCCAACGTCCGATCATGTTACGAAGTGCGCTAACCCATCCTAAAAATAATTGTGCCTCCCTACTTATCAGTTATCAGATGCGAGTTACAGCGTTTCTCATCAAGATGAAGTATGACTGGATTTGGCATCATCCCCAGACGACCGACTAATGTTGACCGTTCCTCAGTTTCGGCGTTCCCCAAAACCAGAGAATTTGCACCTCACTATTAGGATAACTGCTATATCAGTTCACTGATAACTGTTTACTTTTTACTGATAACTGATAGAGGATTTCACCTCTAAAAAATAGCGTCGATACAATTCATAGCCTGGTACTACTTTATCTCCTGATTGTTTGAGTAGCCCCATACTGCTGAGTTTGTAAGCGAGAATTGGGTCTAATTGTACGGGTTCCACCGCGCTCATCACTCTATCGAGGGCTTTCGCTAGTTCAGGCTGTTGTTCTAATACCGCCCAATGGCGTCGCAGGTGATGGGCATAAATCCCCGTGACGGAGGTGGCACTGGTTAGTATTTGCGTCATAGTTATTTCCTCCCGACTGAGATAGTAGAGGGCGGTTTGTACCAAAGCTGGGTGTCCTCCTACTAGCTCCATCAATTGTTTGACTTTTTCCTGATTTTCCCAGGTGAGTTGATAACGTTGGGCTAATTGCAATACCTCCTCAAGACTAAAATGACTTAGCTGTGCGGGGAATCCCACGTTAAAGGGGGATTGATTGAGTTGCAGGGGGACGTAAATTTCTGTGGAATGGACGACGATAAGACGGAGTTTTTGCCAGATAGGTAGGGTTTTGGCTTCTTCGTACCAAGAACGCAGCAGCGGTAAAAAATCCTTGGCCACCTGGGGATGTTCAAAAATCTGATTAAGTTCATCGAGAGCGAGGACAATGGGGGCGGTAATCGATTCCAGGAGATAGTCTTGAATATAGACCGTACAGCTAATCTTGCTGCCTAAATCCTCATCCCAATACTCATCTAATTGTGGTTTTAACTGTAGTTGACGGGCAGCATTGGCACACAACCAGCGCAAAAATTGGTTTAAATCACCTAAAATCGCTTGGTCTACCTGTTCTAAGTTCAAACTCACCGTGCGGTAGCCTTGCTGTTTGGCAAAATCGAGCATTCTCAAAAGTAGGGAAGTTTTGCCCATTTCTTTCGGGGCTTTTATCCGCACTAAAGCCCCCGGTTTCTTTATTTCCTGCCTTATCTGTTCTTCGAGGGGAAGACGTTCTAAATAAAATGGGGAACCAAGGGGAACTGCCCCATTGGGATAGGGGGGTAATGTGTCCAATTTTTCGCTCTTGGATGGAGAATTAACCAGAATTTTGTCTTGAGGGGGTGCTGTTAGCTGAAAATTCAGGGCGGCGATTTCTTGCCAGTCGAGGCATAATCGACGACAAATTTGGGCAAAAGTGGCTTGTTCTACTGGTTTCCCGGTCAGGAAGTTACTGACAATAGCCAGACTAAATTCAGCTTCTTTAGCTAAGGATCGTTGACTGCTAAAGCCCTGCTTTCTCACGGCTAATTTAACTTGATTGAGGCAATGTTGTTGTACTCTTAGATGGCTCGATAGGGAATCTCTCATAAGAATTGGGGAATTGGGGAATTGGGAAGAATAAATAAAAATAAATCTCCTGAATACTGAATCCTAACCCAATGGTAGATGTTGGATTTTGCAGGAGTTCTATTTTTTGTCAAAGATAAGCAAAAATTATCTATTGACTCCACAAGCTTGAGAATATTTAAATTAACATTCCGCAATATTTATAAATTCTTAAC
>NZ_JADBRW010000426.1:0-15483 GCF_020247025.1 Microcystis sp. M109S1 | reverse complement strand
TTATTCTAACATATCCTGCACAAAACTGTCAAGGATTTAGTGGTGCTTCGTGTCACTGAGCCTGTCGAAGTGCTGTTCTATATTGGTCGGGTTTCATCCCGTCAGTCAAACTGAGGGTCTTCACCCGACATTTAAGATAAATTGGTAAGTCTAAAGTTAATAAGTTATCGGGAGTAGAAATTCTGCTCCTGATTTTTTTGGCGAGGAGATAATTAGGGTTGGCTGAAAAAGTTTTTCGTGGGGTCAGGGTGTGGGGTGTCGGGTGTCGGGTTTTACCCATTTTGAGGGGGTCAATTACCTAATTTTCGGGGAAAAAGTCCCGGAATTTTCCCCCCGCGCACTCCAATGGCTGGCACTTTTTGATGGGAAAAAAGTCTAAAAGTCTTATCGAACAAGGTTTTTATATTTATTCAGCAAACCCTACATAAACAACCTATAATCTACATGAAAGAAATGTCCTAATAATTTCGCCTGTTCTTGGCTAATTGACCCTTTTCCTACAATTAAACTAGAAGCAATTTTGTCAGAGCCAAGGATTCTGGCTATGTCTTTCTTGTTAAGGCCTTGCTGCTCCATCAAAAACAATAACATAGAATTAGGTGTGGTTGATTCTTGTAGATAAAAGCTTCTTTCAAAATTCTCAATTAAAAGAATTAGAAGCTGATAAAGTTCATCTTCTTCGGGAGTTCGATGCTGACTGTGCATCAATTCTTCGACAATAGCCAGAGCTTTTTCATTTTCTGCTTCTGTTCTGATAACTTTAGGTAAATGGCGAGCTAGTAATTCTTTGTATTTTTCTGGATTAAAAGTAGGGGTCATTTTTCCATTGCTCCTTATCGTATTCAGCGTGAGTTAAAACATACTTGATATAAATTAGCTGCTTCTGATAGTCGATACTGGTTATGAGGCGATAACTATTTCCTTTAATGTTAAAAACAGTAAAATTACCAACTGCTTCTGCTTGGGGAAATACCGCTTGAACCGCAACTAAATTATACCAAATCGCTTGACTGGCAATTTTATACCAATTCTCTAAAGCTATTCGGGAATCAGCGTGTTTATTCGTAAATTCTCGTAATCTTCGATAGCTGATGACGTGCATTTATAAAAACACACATAAATTATCTCTATTGTAAAAAAAGGTGGACAATACTCATTAAATCAAATTAAGGAATACATTTTTTAACTTGCTCAAGAGACAATCCCAACGTACTAGCAATTTGCTCGGCCGTCAAGTCAAGCTCAACTAAGTTTGGAATAATTTCTAGTTTTGCTTTTTGTCTTTCTCTTTCCAGAATCGTCAGGCTTTCTTTAACATAAGGTATAGCAGTTTCTTCTATTATTGATTCAATATTTTCTGTCTCATAACTTTGCGGAGAGTTAGCACAGAGGTTAATATTACTGATTTGAATTGGATTGCCGACAATTTGATATTGAGAGTTAGCATATCCCAGCCTCTCAATAGTAGCACGAAAATTAGACTTATTTAAATCTTCTCCTAAAGCTTCGGAAAGAATGCGCCACAGTTGATAAGCTTCATCTTTAGTATGCCCTGCCGAACAATGATATTCTTCAGAAATATGGGTATATTTTTTGCCATTAAGGACTCCCTTCAGAATCGCAACTTGCAGACTGTCAAGATGTTGTCCCGTTTGCGCGAAAACTAGGTCATCCACGTATTTCAACACCGCTTGTACGTCCATTGCCCTGTTGCTTCATAGTTATAACGCCCAGCCGTAATTATCCGCTATTATCCGCTTTTTGTCAAGATTATTAATAAAACTCCCGCCTTTAGCCGCCACAATCCGACTTTAGATTAGCTGAAATCAGGCTTATGCTTGAAGTAGAAATTGATGAGGCTAAAAGAATGGCTAATAAAATTACCACCATAACACTAGCTACTGGAGTTTTCCTCGGTTGTGCAGTCATTAAAACTCCCGTTGTAAATTCTGCTCCAACATTACTCGGACCAACTCCTTATCTTAGCTTTAATGATAGTCCATTTAAAAATGTTAGCTTTAGCTATTTTCACCTTGATAATTTTGAGGATGGTTCCCTGAATGTGCCAGGTGTTACAGCCTCTAGTGCTAGTGGCTTACCAGTTAGTGTGCCAGGTCCAGATTTTTATAGAGATTCTGTTGATATTGACGACGGAGTAATTGATGGAAACGGGCAACAAGGTCATGCTTTATATGAACAAGGCAATGGAATAATAGGAGGCTTTAAATTTAATTTCAATGTCAATATATTAGGAAACCTTCCTACTCATGTAGGTATTGTCTGGACAGATTCATATTCAAGCCTTGGCGGACCTCCAGAGACAGACCAAACACCACTAACGTTTCAAGGTTTTGATGCACAAGGAAATTCTTTAGGTACTATTGCACTTAGTCAGGGACAGATTGGCGATAACAGATTCGACGGAACAACAGTTGATGATCGCTTTTTTGGAGTTATCAATTTAGCAGGTATTTCAGCTATATCAATATCTCAGACTTTAATCGATGGAGGCTTTGAAGTAGATCACTTACAATATGGATTTTTTTCCCAATCTAGTCAACCTGTTTCTGAACCTTCTACTGTCTTTGGTTTATTAGGATTCGGTTTATTTGGACTAGGTGTATTCTGTAAGCGGACTGTTTCAGCTAATTGGATATAATAGATTCTCCCGATCTCCCGGGGAGCATCCCACTTTTGCAATAAGCAATTGTACTTAGATGCGAAATGCTTATATGGCAAGCCTTTTCGGGAGTTCATAGATTTTTAACGGTTCTCTAAATTGTGTGATTGGAACCAGAATCGTTATACTAAATCCGGTTATTAAAGACTGATTATTTATCCCCCCTTTTGCCTTTTGCATGAGTGCCTTTTGCCTGTCTTCATAAGTAGCCTATACTCAACGGATTTAGTCTGACTATAGTAGAACTTCTGCTGATCACCATAAGTGAGAGAAATTCACAAATATGAGATACACCCGATTGATAGTGAACACTCATTATATATTAATAAACATAAATAAATATGAAGTAATTTAAGTTTCAAGAAGAATGAACCCGATCTTTTTTACGATGGGGGTAAACCTAATTTTCAATTTCTCAGGTTGAAAGATGAATCCAGATTAAGCTATCTCAACGATAAGAGGACAAGCCAATGTTTGAAGATTTTACCTATATTACCGATGAGGCTTTTTTAGAGAATTATTGGTGGGAAGAACAAGTTATCTGTCCCCACTGCCAAGGCAAAGGAAGAATCCATCTAGAGACGGAGAATGAATCCGTCCCCTGTAAATTCTGTGAGGGTAAAGGCATTATTAAACGAAAACAAGAGGAAGCTAACTATTCCTAAAAATCTGTATAATTAGATACCATACATTAAAAATCTTCTTGAGTTAAAACCTCTGGCTGACATTGTTTAATTTCGCTGTTAATTCCCAGAGCCGATTCCGATTGTAGGTCTTCGATATAACCGGATTGATGGGATAAAGCTTCAGAAAAACTCTCGAAAGGACCGAAATAATAGAGACATTTCGGCTGACTGGTGGTGATCTCTACCCACCAGGGTTGAGGTGGTAAACTAGGCTTGATCGAGACAGTTTCGGGGTCAAGAGGCTTTATACTGAGAATCTTGGCCCCTTGGCGCAGGAGGCGCTGTGTTTCTTGACTCATGCGGCTTTTAGGTACTCGCAGGACTGTCCAGGAGAAGCGTTGAGGCAAAGAGCCAGAAGAACCCGAAAAAACAACTTCATAGAGAAATATTTGATTCTCTCCCTGATTATTAGCCTCTAGCATACAGAAAAGATTCTCTTTTAAGGGTAAGGGTTAAAAAAACAGACGCTACTTTGAGCAGATGACTCAAGCAAAATCATCTCCTAACAGAGTAGCGCATCTTGATACGATAGCATAGAGCGGCAAAAAGTTAGGTTTTGACCTACTCTCCCCTCACAGCATAGCTTGACGAGAGATTCTTCAACAAGAAGAACCCGATAGAGTTCTTTATGATGCTATAGCCGAATCTAGGTCCGTTATCTTAATGGTGAGGTACAAAGTTTTTGTTTTTTGGAGTCGGTGGTCGATGCCAAATCCTGTTATACTTCATATTTATGAGAAACACTGTCAATAGGGTTTGCGGCAAAAAGTTTTTCCTAGGGGTAGGGTGTGGCGTGTAGGGTGTGGGGTTTTCCCCATTTTTAGGTGGTCAATTACCTAATTTTCAGGGAAAAAGTCCCTAAATTTTCCCACCGAACAATCCAATGGCTGGCACTTTTTGATTTCAAAAAGACCAAAAAATATTATCCAACAAGGTTTTTAGATTTATGCAGCAATCTCTCAATAATATTGACAACAAATAGAGTTTTTAAACAAATATGCAGCCACCAAAATTAAGCTTAGGAACCAGATTATTTTTATCCCATCTCCTCGTTATGGTGGTGGGATTGAGTAGCTTTATTATCATTGCTAAATTATCTTCTCCGCGAATGTTTGTTTTGCGTTTGGAACAGTTAGAAAGGCAGGGATTTTTTACCGTGCGATCAGCGAGAACTTTCTTGGTTAGGGGTTTTGAGACAGCTTGGGATAGTAGTGCCATTTGGTCATTCATTGCGGGAGGAAGTACGGCTGGTTATCTGAGTTTTTTGGTTTCTCAACGCATTATGAAACCGGTAAAACAAATGAAACAAATCACTAAAAATTTTGCTGAAGGGGATTTATCGGCGCGAGTTCCAGAAAGCGAAATCCCAGAATTAAATCAATTAGCCATCAGTTTTAATCAGATGGCGATTAGTTTAGCCGATGTGGAAAAACGGCGCCAGGAATTAATCGGTGATCTTACCCACGAATTACGCACCCCTTTAACTGTGGTACGGGGATATTTAGAAGAATTAGCCGATGGTGCGATCGAACCTAATCCAGAACTTTATCAGAAATTAGTGAAAGAAACCCGCAGGTTAGAACGTTTAACCCACGATCTACAGGAGCTATCGCGAGCGGAATCTGGTTATCTCTCGATTAAACTGCAACCTGTTAATTTATTACCTTTGTTAAATTCTCTCATCGAAAAATTTGCCGATCAATTATTAGAAGATGGACCGACTTTACAGTTAGATTGTCCCCCCAATTTACCATCTGTCATGGCCGATCCCGATCGCCTCGAACAAATCTTAGTTAATCTGCTCGGTAATGCCATTCGTTACACCGATAATGGTGCAATTACCCTGCAAGTGACAAGGGACAAAAATCGCCTACAAATTGCCGTTATCGATACAGGAATTGGCATCGCAGCAGAGGATTTACCCTTTATTTTCGAGCGCTTTTGGCGGGCCGATCGTTCTCGTTCCCGTTATTCTGGGGGTAGTGGTATTGGTTTAGCGATTACCCGTCGTTTAGTGGAATTACACCAAAGTCAAATCGAGGTGGAAAGTGAATTAGGTAAAGGCAGCACTTTTCGTTTTTCCCTAGCAATATCGGCCAATTAAGCGATGGGGATTTTTCAGTGAACAGTGAACTGATAACTGATAACTGATAACTGATAACTGATAACTGATAACTGATAACTGATAACTGATAACTGATAACTGATAACTGATAACTGATAACTGATTAAATGCCGTGACTTTTGCCGATAACCCAATGACGACGGAAGAAGCGAGCAAGCGAGGTTTCTTCTAAGGATAAGTAAATCGGTCTTCCGTGGGGACAGGTGCGGGGATTACGGGTATTTTGCCAATCATCGAGTAAATTCTGCATTTCTTTTAAACTTAAAGCTGTACCGTTGCGGATAGCACTCCGGCAAGCGGTAGCAACCTGAGCGGTTTGTAAATCCCCCCCTAAACTTAATTCTAGTAAAGCATCAGCCCGATCCTCGCGTTCTTTTAGTAGAACAGGAATACTACGAACTGCCCAAGAGCGATCGCCAAAACTAGCAATTTCTAATCCTAAACGTTGTAATTGTTCGATTTGTCGAGTAGTTAACTGATTTAAGATGATCGGAGTATCTAACGGCACGATTTCCCAGTTATCCTCTAAACGTTCGTACAAAACCCGCTCATGGGCAATATGTTGTTCGACTAACCATAATCCGTTAGGATGTTCGGCAACTATGTAAGTTTGGTGAATTTGGGCTACTGCCTTTAATTCCAGCCGATTTTTCGGGTATTTCTCCCCTATTGTATAGGTGCTTTTTTCTTCGGCAGCCTTGAGAATTTGACTGACGCGCTGATTTTGCGCTTTTTCGGGTATATGTTCGGGATTTAGTCCTAACGCCTTGTCTATGGCTGAAATTATCTGTTCTTGCCAAAAAATGAGGTTATGCAGGTATATTTCCGCTTTGGCTGGGTGACGATTCCAATCGATCGAACGAGGGTTAAGATGTAGATGGAGAAAACAAACGGGATAGCGATCTTTAGGGACTGTGCGAGCGAAAGCTTCAAATATTGCCTGTTCTAACTCCGATGAGCGCACCATTCGCCCATTAACAGCAATTCTAACCCAATCTGGTTGATGGCGAGAAATGCGATCGGGCAAACCAATGACTAATTCAATTTGAGCAGATTCTGCGTCAGGAGTCGTTAAGTCAAGTTTTAGGGATGCTAAATCGTTAAAATGCAGAGATTTAACTAATTGGGGTAATATTTGACTGGCATCCTTACCCGGACTAATGCGTAACCAATCTTGATGATCTTGAAAAACCTGCCAAGTAATTTGGGGATGACAGAGAGCAAAATTATGAATTAAAGTCTGTATATCCTTTAATTGTTTGTTAATTGACGGTAAAGCTTGACGACGCACGGGAAAGTTACCAAAGAGATTCTCTACCGTGACGATAGTACCGATAGCTATAGGAATCGTTTCTAAATTACCCGGCTCGCCTTGGTGATTGTAAAGACAATAACAACCTAAATCATCGTCATGGCGACTGGCAACCCGCAGATGCGCCACCTGTGCGATACTGTGCAAAGCTTCACCACGAAATCCGAGACTGGTAATCTGCCAAAGATCGTCCCGTTGGCGGATTTTGCTGGTACTGTGGGCATAGCTACACAGTTGCAAATCTTCTCTAGACATTCCCCTGCCGTTATCCGATACTTGTATTCGCCAGTTTTGGGGAGATATATCGATGCTAATCCTATCTGCCCCCGCATCAATGGCATTTTCGACTAATTCTCGCACCACAGCGCCTAAAGAGTCGATTACCTCTCCTGCGGCAATTAAATCGATTACGTCTTGGGGTAAAACTTGTATGGGCAAGGTCATCAATTAATGGTTTTAGCCAAGGGCAAACTCGGTATATTGTCGCACATGGGGCCCATGGTAAGCTAAAACGATGTCTTGTTTGGGAACTCCCCTAGCTACCAATTTATCAGCGATCGCTGCTGCCGTCCTGCTGCACTCAGATTTTATTATTAATAATATCAACGTGAATTATACAGCCATAAATGCGCGTACTGCTGTCCCTGCAACCCAGGTAAAAGGTATAGGAGAGTAGGTGAGCGCCAAAGCACTGGAGCGGGGAAAAACAATCGATAACTTGGCAGTTAATCACACTATTAAAAACGGATTTGGTGTAAGACGGCCTAAATAAGTCGATATATGGTTCTGCTCGCTGTCTATGCCGGGGAGAAATCCCTCTGGCATTTCTCCAGTGCGGAATGTAGGCTAAAAATTGGCCCGGTCAGGAAATCTTGATGTTAAATTCGCCAAAAATTGCGCTAAGATCGGCTTAATAGAACAGGAAAGGCGATCGAGTGGGATAACCGATCCTGTGGCTTGAGAAGGTGACTGTATAATTGTTAAAGTGTCAATAGATCAATTCCAGAGGAATCATGAGCAATATCCAAGATAAAATTCAAGAAGAGCTAGAAAACGCCAGAACCGTCTGTAGTACGGAAGGTGCCACCTCTGGCGAATGCGCCGCCGCTTGGGATGCGGTGGAAGAATTACAAGCAGAAGCCGCTCACCAACGTCAGGACCACCCCCAAAAAACCTACTTCGAAAATTATTGTGATTCTAATCCCGATGCCGCCGAGTGTCGCATTTATGAAGATTAATGCAGTCAGGCAGCGGTTTTTTCTCTCCTCACAGTAGAATCCTAGCTTTAGGGCGATCTCAGCTATAAAGGGATCGCCCCTCGTTTTTTTGTTTGTTGGTCAAGCTGTGGCCGATTTTGGCTCCTGCGTCCGAAGACAGTAAAATATTGACAGTGTAATTATGTCTGAATAGTTTATGAATCAACTTTGGTTTCGTCCTCTCGTTTGGATAGATTATCGTTTAGCCGTCCTATTTACGGTGATTATTCCGGCAATTTTGTTAATTTGGTCTTTATTTGCAAAAATCGAATCATTACAAAAATTGTTTATTATCTATTGGCGAGTGGCTAGTCTTTTATTAATTACTGTATATTTAATGATCGCTTCCTGGCCGATTGGTTTTGTCACCAGTTTTTTAGCTAAGATTTTAATCCCGATTTCCCTCTGGTTTTGGGTGGATATTAACGATGAAATTAAAGATTTACCCTCCAGTCCAATTAAATTTGTCACCACTGCTTGGCGTTGGGCAGTAACGATTTATTGTCCTTTGGGTGCGATTTCTACCTTACCTTTTCTCTCCTGTGCTATGTCAGGGGAATTGCTAAATTCTCCCTATTGTCAAGTTTGGCAGGAAGCACCTTGGCAGTTTCGCGAGATTTTTCATTCAGAAGCTACCGCTAATGTTTTGGGCTTTTTTGGTTTAGTTGGTCTCTCTTTTTATACTCTCTATTTTGCCCATTTTCTTCTTATTCGCCTTGGCAAACAGGGACGTTCAGCTTTACAATAGTAGGTCTTTAGCTATCGATAATTAGCCATTTTTCTATGAATATTGGTAAACAACTCGAACAATACACCCTCAAAAATCCCCAAGAGGTTTTATTAGTGACTATTGCTGTGGATGGGGAGGAGGAAGAAATCTCTATTTTTAAAGGTTTTTCTAGTTCCCTTACCCGCAGCACCCCCTACGATCCCGATATTCCGATCATTCCTGAAACTGCTAGAGTTATTAAGATAGCTCGTCTTGCTAGTCCCTATCATCCCCTTAATCCTCGCTATATCCAAGAAAATCTTACCTTAGAGGAAATGCAATCTTTACTGATTAATTGAACCGATAATTTTGCTTGGATAATATCAGCACCCATCTCGATGGATTTAACAGCTTTTATTGACGATCCATAAACTTTGTCTATCTAGACAAGAGGTAAATTTTGCGGCGTTTTAGTGGTAAGATTACCAGGGAATGATAATCTCTGCCAGCATTCAAGCTGTCAAAGTGGATTTCATCCTCGGCATCGATCGAGAACAATCAAAAAACTTGAGAATAATCGGAGAATCTATGCAACTTAACCCACCGAACCAAGAACTATTACAAATTGAGTATTTAGCTACCTTTACCACCAGTCACAATATAGTTAAAGATGAGGGAAAAGATGTGATTGAAGGATTAACTAAAAACCCCAAAAGTTTACCATCTAAATATTTTTATGATCGGCAAGGTTCCCAACTTTTTGAAGCAATCTGTCAATTGCCAGAATACTATCCCACTAGGACAGAAGCGGCTATTATTCAAGAATATGCCCAAGAAATTGTCGCCTATACAGGAGCCTGCGAATTGATAGAATTAGGCAGTGGTAGTTCCACTAAAACTCGTCTGTTATTGGACGCTTATTATCAGCAGCAAAAATCCTCTAAATATGTACCTATCGATGTTAGTGAAACTATTCTCCAAGCTAGTGCCATAGAATTACAAAAAGAATATCCTAATTTACCCATTCAGGGGTTAATTGGAACCTATGAACAGGCCTTAGCCTATTATCAAAACGCTTCCGATAATACCAGAATGATTTTTTTCTTGGGAAGTTCGATCGGTAATTTTTCCGCCGATGAATGTGATAAATTCTTAGCAAAAATTACCACTGTCCTCAAAGCTGGAGATTATTTTTTATTAGGGATTGATCTCCAAAAACCATCGGCAATTTTAGAAGCAGCTTATAATGATGCACAAGGGGTGACAGCCGCTTTTAATTTAAATATGCTTTCCCATTTAAATTGGCGTTTTCAAGCTGATTTTAACCTAGATTTATTTAGTCATCAAGCTATCTATAATCAAGACAAATACCAAATTGAAATGTATTTAATTTCTCAAAAAACTCACCCTGTTCATCTTAAAAAAATCGATTTAACAGTTAATTTTCAAGCATCAGAAAGTATTTTGACAGAAATCTCGCGTAAATTTAACCTAGAAACTATGCAAAAAGACCTAGAATCAAAGGGATTAAAACCCCTTAGGGTTTTCACCGATCCTGAAAATTTATTCGGGTTAATTCTCTGTCAGTTATCCCTGTAAATAACGAAAACATTACCATCAGTAATAGAGGCATAAAAACATGGAAACTATTCAAGCACAGGCTCCTATATCTCTAAATAACTGTAGTCGAGAAAATCTACTGGACTATTTTGAAAATGCTTGGCAATTAGAAGATAGGCTGTTAAAAAGCATCATCAAAGAAGAAGCTTTTTATTGTAACCCTGACGATTTAAGAAATCCCCTCATTTTTTATTTAGGTCATGCTGCCGCTTTTTATCTTAATAAATTGCAGCTGGTTAACCTATTAAAAAAAAGCCCTAATCCTGACTACGAATTATTGTTTGGAGTGGGAGTAGATCCAGGAACTCCCGAAGAATTAAACTCTGCTATCGCCCATATTCAGTGGCCCGAGGTGGCTAAGGTTTGGGAATATCGGCAACAAGTCTATGAAATTGTGGTCGAAATAATTAAAAATATCCCCCTTAATCTTCCTATTCATCCTCAGCATTCTCTCTGGTCATTAATAATGGGAATTGAGCATCAGCGTGTTCACTTTGAAACATCTTCAATGTTACTCAGACAACTGCCCTTAGAGCGTCTGCAACGTCCTCAAGGGTGGCATTATGCCCCTTCTTTTGGTCAAGCTTATCCTAATCAAATGGTGGAGGTTTCTGGGGGAATAGTGGAAATTGGTAAACCCCAAGATTCTCCTATTTATGGTTGGGATAATGAGTATGGTTATCGGCAAGTTCAAGTTAACAATTTTCTGGTGAGTAAATATATGATTACCAACGGAGAATTTAAAGAATTTGTCGATAATGGTGGCTACGAAAATCCCAGTTATTGGGATGAGGAAGCTTGGCAATGGAAAAATCATTATCGAGTCAAATATCCTAAATTTTGGCTGGTAGATGAGCGAGGAAATTATCAATATCGAGCCATGTTTGATGCTCTCGATTTACCTCTTGATTGGCCGGTAGAAGTGAACTATTATGAAGTGATCGCCTACTGTCGTTTTCAAGGTCAAGGAATACGTTTAATGACGGAAGCTGAGTGGAATTTAGCCACCTATGGCAGTCAAAAAAATCGATGTTATACCCTAGAAAACGATAACTTTGAGGACTATAACCTCAATTTAAAATTCTGTTCTCCCACTCCCGTAGGAATGTTAAAAAATGCTGGCAATAACTCAGAAATTTATGATTTACGCGGTAACGTCTGGGAATGGCTAGAAGATGATTTTAATCCCTTAACTGACTTTCAACCCCATTACCTCTATGCTGACAATTCCACTCCTTTCTTTAATAGTCAACATAAAATGATGTTAGGAGGAGCTTGGGTGACTAACGGCACAGAAATCCTACCCTACTATCGCAATTGGTTTCGCCGGAATTTTTATCAACACGCTGGTTTTAGAATCGCACAAAGTCTTTAGGTGGGGTTTTATCGATTTTCAGGTGGTCAATTACCTAATTTTCAGGGAAAAAGTGCCGAAAATTTCCCCGCGATTACTCCAATTCAAGAAAAAATTCCTGTAACAGTTGCCCCTCGATCGCTACAATAGAACCTAGTAGAGCGCGGATAAAATCGATTACCATGAATCAACCTGCAATTTTTCATCTCGCTATTCCGATTACCGATGTGTCCAGTGCTAAAAGCTTTTACTGTGATGGTTTAGGTTGTTTAGCGGGAAGGGAAACCGAGAAAGCGATTATCTTAAATTTCTCCGGTCATCAGGTAGTCGCTCACGTCACCGAAATGCCTCTTACTCCCCAAAATAGCATTTATCCTCGCCATTTTGGTCTCATTCTCCCCGCTGCCAGCGATTGGGACAATCTTCTGGTCAAAGCACGGGTCAATCAACTAAAATTTTATCTAGAACCAAAAACTCGCTTTACTGGGGAGATAACCGAGCATAAAACCTTTTTCCTGGAGGATCCTTTCTATAATCTCTTGGAATTTAAACATTATCGCCACTACGAAGCTATTTTTGCCAGTCGGCAATTAACAGCGATCGGCGATCGAGCTTAAAATAAACAACAGGTGACTTTTTTGTAACCGGTTAGTCCTCTCCTCAATCGAGACAAAAATAGGGGAACTTCGCTCAGATTTTCTCATCAAAACTAAAAAAACCTTGGCTGGCAATGATCAATTCTTAGGAAATCTATGAAAAAACTTTTATTGTTAACCCTATTCATTATCGGTCTAGGATTTGCTCTCTTTAACTTTACTGGATTAGCAAATCGGGGCGAATATCAATCAATTTTGATCGACTTTAAAGACGATATCCCCGTCAGCGTCCTCGATGAGCAGTTAAATGCTATCAACAAAAAAGCGGGAAAACCCACCAGTTTAAATAGTATCTTTTCCATCGATGAACATCTTTACATTATCGATGGAGATAGCAAACTCCTGAAAAATCTCCGCAATTCCGACCTAAAAAAATACACCGAATCGATCGAACCCGATTATATTTATCATGCTTTTATCGCCCCCAATGACCCCGACTATAGCAAACAGTGGAACCTGAGGGGAATTAACATCGAACGCGCTTGGGAAGAAAATCACGGTGAAGGGATCACCGTCGCCGTTATTGATACAGGTGTATCAATAGTTCCCGATCTGCGAGAAACCGAGTTTGTCGAAGGCTACGACTTCGTCAACGATCGCGGCAATGCCGAGGACGATAACGGTCACGGAACCCATGTAGCGGGAACAATTGCCCAATCGACCAATAATAACTACGGGGTGGCCGGCATCGCCTACAAAGCCAAAATTATGCCCCTCAAGGTGCTTTCCGGGACGGGTGGGGGAACCGTGGGAGATATTGCCGAAGCGATCCGTTTTGCCGTCGATAATAAAGCCGATGTCATCAATATGAGTTTAGGGGGTGGAGGCGAAACCCAAGTAATGAAAGAGGCGATCGAATATGCCTATAGTAAAGGTGTGGTAATCGTCGCCGCTGCCGGTAATGCCGATGATAATTCCGCCGCCTATCCCGCCCGTTTTCCGCACGTTATCGGCGTTTCTGCGGTAGATGCCTCCGGAAATAAAGCCCCCTATTCTAATTTCGGGGCCGGAATCGATATTGCTGCCCCAGGCGGCTCCGATACGGGTAAAATTATCCAAGAAACCATCGATCCGGCTAAGGGGGGGGAACCGGCGTTCCTCGGTTTTCAGGGAACCAGCATGGCGGCCCCTCACGTTGCCGGGGTGGTAGCTTTAATCAAGGCTGCGGGAATTAAAGAACCCAATGCAGTTTTAGAGGTTTTGCAGCAGTCGGCCCGTAAGATCAATGATGATCCCTTTAATCATTTTGGGGCCGGACAATTAGACGCGGGCAATGCCCTACAATTGGCCCTGAAAGGACAGATTACTTTCCGGGATTTTTGGCGTTGGTTGCGCGATAACGGTTATCTCAATCCCCGTTTCTGGATTGATGGCGGCGCGGTGGCGGTTTTGCCCAAAATGGCCATGGTTTTGGGTTCTTATCTTCTTGCTTGGTGGCTGAGAAGTTATTTTCCCTTCTCCTGGAACGGATTTTTGAATGCTGGTCTAATTTTTGGCAGTTCTGGCTTATTTTTCCTCAGAGGTCTTTATATCTTCGATTTACCCCAATGGCCTTTCCGAGTGATGGGGAGTTCTCTTTCCGACCTAGGAGGTGTTATTCAGGGAAGTTCTGCCCTTAATCCGCTTTTTGCCAGTGTTATCCTGCCCTTTGTCCTGATTGCTCTGCTTTTGAGTCATCCCCAAGCAAAATGGTTAGCGGTGGGGGTATCTTTAGCTATGGCGGTGACTTTAGGTATCAGTGCTGTTATCCATCCTACTCTGATCTGGTTAGGTTCCGGTACGATCGCTCAGGCATTTTTGGGACTAAATGCGCTTTTATGTCTCGGTTTAGGTTATTTAGCCCTCAAAAGTGCTAGTTCATCCCGATACGCTTAAACAGGGGTTACAATGGGACAATAAGGGTGATTTACCGATAAAAACCTCTTTGGTTTTGGTATCTTCCTTTGGTTTTGCATTGAGTTCTCCTACAACAGCAGCCTCGGACATTAACCGAGGTTTTTTCTTTATGATGTATGTTAGTTTCTAAGGGTTTTTTGGTAATCTCCAATCCCTATGGCGAAAGTTTCCCCTAATACCCCCTCGAATCATCCAGCTTATCTATTGTCTCTTTTCTAAGGTGTCTATCGTGTCAAATCATAAAATTCTCGTTATCGATGACAGTAAAGTGATCAGGATGCACGTTCGCGATATGTTACCAGAGGGTAACTTTGAATTTCTCGAAGCTAAAGACGGATTAGAGGGTTATAATCTCATCCGTACCGAAAACCCGAATTTGATTATTTTGGACTTCCTTCTCCCGAAAATGAGCGGTTGGGAGGTGTTTCAGCAAATCCAAACCGAAGATAATCTCAAAAGTATCCCCCTAGTGTTAATGTCGGGACGGAAAGAGGAGGTAGTAGAGAAAATCCCCGAACCTTTCCAGCATTTTGCCTTTATTGAGAAGCCTTTCGACCAAAAACAATTGGTACAAGCGATTAAAGAAGCGATGGCTAAGGCCAAACAATATTCCCCCAAACCAAAAGTTTTTAGCCCGAAACTAGAGCAACTCACCGGGGATTATAGCACCGATATTCAGACTCTCCAGTCCCAAATTGCCCAAATGCAAACAGAAATGGAAACTATGAAGAAACAAATGTCTCAAATAGTGGCTTTTATTAAGAAAAAACTGGACTAGAACTATTCATCCCGATTTTTGATGACTTGGGCAAGCAGTTATCCTTATCCGGCGGTGCCAATCTCTGGCTAATCTCCTATCCCTTTTAAACAGGATTTAGGATAATATGAAGTAGTCTTTATTTGGTGAGTGACTAATACTAAATCCGTTGAGTATAGGCTACTTATGAGGATAGGCACTCATGCAAGAGGCACTCATGCAAAAGGAGGAATAGATAATCAGTCTTTAATAACTGGATTTAGTATAAGTTATTAGTTAACTGATAACTAATTAGGGTCTGCTGAATAAATCTAAAAACCTTGTTGGGTAAGACTTTTAGACTTTTTGTCAATCAAAAAGTACCAGGCATGGGAGTGATCAGGGGGAAAATTCAGGTACTTTTTCCCTGAAAATTAGGTAGTTGACCACCTG
>NZ_JADBRW010000425.1:0-11207 GCF_020247025.1 Microcystis sp. M109S1 | reverse complement strand
GTTATCAGTTATCAGTTATCAGTTATCAGATGTAAGTTTTAAGTTAATTAGTTAGTTATCTTTATAGCAGTTTTCATCAGAATGAGGTATGGGCAAGGGGCTTAAACCCTTTGTTGGCAAAACTTGTTGATACCTCAGTAAAGTGAAAAGCGCTATATCTTTATACCTGTTTACTGATCACTGATCACTGTTTACTGTTTACTGATCACTGTTTACTGATCACTGATCACTGTTTACTGTTTACTGATCACTGTTTACTGATTACTGTTCACTGTTTACTGATTACTGTTCACTGAAAATGCTCCCCAACCCCCTAAAACCCTATGATTAAAACCTCTGTTTCTCTAGCTGATTTCACTTCCTACCGGGTGGGGGGAAGAGCGCAATGGTATGCCGAACCCATTAATCTAGAGGAATTAAGAGAAGTGTTCGCTTGGTGGCGATCGCAAGATTTGCCCTTGACTGTTTTGGGGGCTGGTTCAAATTTACTAATCAGCGATCGAGGTTTACCCGGACTTGTCCTCAATACTCGCCATCTGCGATCGAGTTGTTTTGATGGCGAAACTGCTACGATTACAGCAGCAGCGGGGGAACCCCTGCCAAAAATAGCTTGGAGAGCGGCAAAACGGGGCTGGAAGGGCTTAGAATGGGCGGTGGGTATCCCCGGTACGGTGGGGGGTGCTGTGGTGATGAATGCGGGCGCACATACCTCCTGTGTGGCGGATCGATTAGTACGGGCGCTGGTATTAAATCCCGATGGTCAGTTAGAAACTTTAAGCAAAGAAGATTTAAATTATAGTTATCGCAGTTCTTCTCTGCAAGGGGATCAACGTTTAGTTATCGAAGCCACATTTCAGTTAGAAGCGACCGATAATCGCAAGGAAATAATGGCAATTACTACCCATAATTTACTCCATCGCAAAAGTACCCAACCCTATGATCGTCCTAGTTGTGGTAGTGTTTTCCGCAATCCTAAACCGCAATTTGCCGGGGCTTTAATTGAGGAAATGGGATTAAAAGGTTATCAAATTGGTGGGGCGCAAGTATCAGAATTACACGCTAATTTTATCCTGAATATTGGTTCGGCAAAAGCGTCGGATATTCTGCGTTTAATTCGTCATGTGCAGGAACAAGTGTTCGATCGCTGGTCTTTGTGGTTAGAACCAGAGGTGAAAGTTTTAGGGGAATTTGACGGGATTTAACTATTTTTCTCGATAACGGTGGAACTCAGCCGCGATGGGCTGGAGTGCGACGGCAGATATTTTTATAATCCTCTAGCATGGTGCGTTCCCCAAAAATCTATTGGTGGAGCAGTAGAAGTTGCATTAGGGAACGCACCCTACAAGATTGCTGACTGGTTGAAGTGGCGTTACGTCTAAATGATCCACCGTCTCAAACCATTGTGACCATCTCTCGACAATTTTTTCAGCAGCTTGGCTGGTATCAGGTTTAGCTTGATGTTTGTGGATAATACAATCAATGAAGTCACTCACCTCTTGCAAGAGTGGCTCGGAGAGTTGGGGCAATTTTGCGATCGCAGTATCACGAATTGATTATGCCGTATCTCCACAAGCACCTTCCCGCACACAATCAAGTTTCGCCTTGTGCAGGCTGATTCACCTGTTGTTGAAGTTGCTGAACTTCTTCGATTGATAACCCTGTTCCACGGGCAACGGCTTCGACCGATAGACCATCTCGGAGAAAGTTGAGTGCGATCGCCCGCTTCTCGTCTCTTTGAATAGAACGGTAAATCACAGATTCTTGCATGATGTCCCTCCGAACCAACCGATAAATTACGTCCTCCTCCAATCTTAACCCAGCTAGAATCGCTGAGGCAGCCATCAGATTCGCTTGCGTTGTTGGATCTTCAATCCGATCCACAATTTGAGTTACTTGACGCAACATTTCTGCTGGACTTTCGCTCTGTCCTAATGCCGCAAAGGGCAGTAGTCCAGGATATTGCAGAAAAAGTGAAGCAGGTTGCTCCCACAGCCGAATCACATCAAATTGATGACGAGTGCGTTCCAGCACATAGCTCGTTTGATAAACGAGTTCAGAAGTAGTGGGCTTTAGATAAATCACCACCTGCCGCATGGGTTTACCTTTATAGCGTCGCTGTCCTCGAACCCGATAATCCAACATACGAAATGGGATCTCCTCCTTCGGTAGTGTTTGGAACTCGATGTGGAGAATGGATTCATCGGACTGGAGCAGAATCATCGCATCGGCTCGAATTGGGTCGAGGGAGAGTTCGGAAGGTTGGATTTCTGTCAGGGTGACAGGCTCTCCCAGCAACCAACTGGCGAAGTCGGCGGAGAAGTGTTCGGCAAGAAATCGGCAGGTGTCATCATACATGGGGGACATTGTACACCTGGCAACACCAATTTGATTTTTAGTAAATCCGAATGTTTAATGAAGTATTGTTGCAGGGAGATCGCTCTTGGGCGTTGCTGAATCAAGGTATGAATGACAACCTTGCACCCATCCAAAAGTTAGTTTGGGTCTAGGTTTTAAAAATCCCACAAAAGAAGATTGGCGTTGCTGAATCAAGGTATGAATGACAACCTTGCACCCATCCAAAAGTTAGTTTGGGTCTAGGTTTTAAAAATCCCACAAAAGAAGATTCATATCTCAAATCAGCAACGCCGCAATTTTGTAGGGTGCGTTAGGCGGTGATAACCTTGGAATGAAAAACCAAAATTAGTAATCCGCCGTAACGCACCAGTTAAGTATTATCGAAGTTCTCATCAACCAGAAGCTTAATCATGCTTGCCGCGCTGCTTTACGGGCAAGAAGGCGATCTCGCAATCCCTGGGGGTCAAATCTCGCTTGATTGATTACCCGAATCTCCTCTGCTTACTTTTGTCGCTGTTGCAAGTATGCTTCTACTTCCGATTGATGCTTGAGGTAAAAAGCGATCGTAGCGTAAACGTCAGCTAGATTTAGTGATGGATAACGATTAACGATTTCCTCTGCTGTTGCGCCCTGATTAAATACAGACACTACAGTATCCAATGTGACACGAGTTTTTCCGACGAGAATTACGCCGTCTTCATTGGCTTGCAGAGGAGCAGGTTCAGCCAGAATTGCTAAGGTCATAAGCATTTTCGTCGCCGTGCCTAGAATTTTATTGTCTAGTACACGATCGCTACTATAGCACGATCGATTTAACTTGACTAGGAATGGATGAGGGCAAATAATCAATTAATCGATCGAGATCAAGACTCAATGTCTGATAACTTGTTATTGGTGGGGTAGGGAATCACCTAAGTCACCCTGTTGAATTATTAATTGTCATTAAAAATGTTTAAGCGATCGCTTTTCTTGCCCCTGTTAATTTTATCCCTTAGTTGTACGCTGCTTTTTAGTGCTTGTCGTCAACAAACAGCTAATAATCCTCCAGCAACGGACAATAATAACACAGAAACTTTAAAACTTTTATATTGGCAAGCGCCGACGATTTTAAATCCCCATCTCTCCACGGGATTTAAAGACTCAGAAGCGAGTCGCATTACCTTAGAACCTTTGGCTAGTTTCAATGAAAAAGGGGAATTAGTTCCTTTTTTAGCGGCAGAAATTCCTACTATTGAAAATGGGGGAGTTGCCCGGGATGGTAAATCGGTGACATGGAAGCTAAAAAAAGATATTAAATGGTCAGATGGTACTCCTTTTACTGCCAAAGATGTCATCGCTACCTATAATTTTATTACCAATCCGAAAACCGGTTCTACTAGCGCTGGCAATTATGAAATAGTTAAAAGTGTGGAAGCGATCGATCCCCATACAGTTAAAATAACTTTTAAGCAAGTTAATCCCGCTTGGTCATTAGTTTTTGTGGGGACAGAAGGGATGATTTTACCTGCCCATCTCTATGAAAAGTATAGCAATGAAACGGCACGTCAAGCCCCTGCTAATTTATTACCAGTGGGAACTGGCCCCTATAAAGTGGTAGAGTTTAAACCGGGAGACACGGCAGTTTATGAACCAAATTCTTTCTTTCGAGAAGCGGATAAATTAGGTTTTCAAAGAATAGAATTAAAAGGAGGAGGTGATGCAACTTCGGCGGCACGAGCGGTTTTACAGACACAGGAGGCGGATTATGCCTATAATTTGCAAGTAGAGGCAAGGGTTTTAAGTGATTTAGAAAAAGCGGGTCGGGGTCAGTTAATATCTAGTTTCGGTTCTTTGATTGAACGAGTTTTATTTAATCTGAGTGATCCTAATCAAGTTACTCCTGAAGGTGAGAGGTCTAGTATTAAGTTTCCCCATCCTTTTTTGAGTGATGTGAAAGTAAGAGAAGCTTTGTCTTTAGCTGTTGATAGAGATACTATTGCCACGCAACTTTATGGTATTACTGGGAAAACAACTCCTAATTTTATTGTGATGCCATCAGAATATAATTCTCCCAATACTAGCTATGAATTTAATCTAGAAAAGGCTAAGAAATTACTAGATGATGCGGGATGGAAAGATAGTAATGGTGATGGCACTAGGGATAAAAATGGGGTAGAAATGAAATTAGTTTTTCAAACTACTGTCAATCCTCTCCGTCAGAAAACCCAAGAAATTATCAAACAAAGTTTACAAGCGATCGGGGTAGAAGTAGAATTAAAAACTGTTGATGCCAGTATTTTTTTTTCTAGCGATCCTGCTAACGATGACACGGTAGAAAAGTTTTATGCTGACCTACAAATGTACACTACAGGTAATAATAGTCCCGATCCGAAAGCCTATTTTAAAACCTTTACCTGTAGCGAAATTCCCCAAAAAGCTGATGGTTGGTCTGGGGATAATTATGCTCGTTATTGTAATCCTGAATACGATAAATTATGGCAAGCTTTTAGTCAGGAATTAAACCCAGAAAAACGGCGAGAAATAGCGATTAAAATGAATGATATGTTAATCAATGATTTTGTGATTATTCCCCTAGTTCATCGTGCCGATGTGGTGGCAATTAGCAATAGTTTATCGGGGTTTGAATTAACTCCCTGGGATAGAAATACCTGGAAGATCAAAGACTGGAAGCGTAGTAAATAAATGCTGAAATATTTTCTGAGAAGATTATTATTTTCGATTCCCACTCTTTTAGCTATTAGTATGGTAGTTTTTGGCATTTTGGCCCTAGCACCGGGGGATCCGATGGGAGAATTTGCCGCTAATCCTGCTATTACAGAAGCAGTGCGAGAAAATATTCGCAAAAGTTTCGGATTAGATCAACCCCTTCCTGTGCGTTATGTCAAGTGGTTGTTAGCATTTCTTCAAGGAGATATGGGCTATTCTTTCACCAGTCGCAGCCCAGTTTTTACCCTAATTTGGCAGCGTTTACCCACAACTCTCTGGATTGTCGGTATTGCCTATATTTTCGGGGTTTTAATAGCTTTTCCTTTGGGCATAATTTCAGCAGTCAAGCGCTATTCTTGGTTAGACAAAATTATCTCTACTTTTTCGATGCTTGGCTTTTCTTTACCCACCTTTGTGACGGGATTATTATTAATAATTATCTTTAGTGTGCAGTTAAACTGGCTACCATCTTTTTATAATAGTACCCTAGAAATTAGCGATTTTAATAGTTTGATCGAGCAGGTTAAACAGTCAATTATGCCCATAACTGTATTAAGCTTATATCAAGGGGCGATGTTGATGCGTTTCGTGCGTTCTTCCGTAACTGAAGAAATTCACCAAGAGTACGTTAAAACTGCCTTAGCGAAGGGACTAACTAATTTTTCTGTCCTAACTAAGCATATAGTTCGCAATGCTTTAATCCCCGTTGTCACCCTGATTGCTCTCGATATTCCCTCAATTTTTACCGGTGCTTTAGTTACAGAACAAGTGTTTCGTGTACCGGGGATTGGTGCTTTATTAATCGATTCTATTTCCCGCAGTGATACCCCCGTAGTGATGGCGATTACCTTTATCTATGGGATTTTAATTGTTATCTTTAACTTAATTGCCGATTTAACCTATAGTTGGCTCGATCCGCGAGTCAGATATTAGTCATGAACATTACAGAATCCTTACACACGGCGATTTTAGTCACCGATCTAGAAAAAGCCGTTAACTTTTACGAAAATGTTCTAGGATTGACTAGAATCGATCGCCCTTTGCAATACGATTGGGTTTGGTATCAAGTGGGAGATTATCAAATTCATTTAATTGTCGATAGCAATTACCAAAACTACCGTCCCAATCCCGAAAAATGGGGACGCAATCCTCATATTGCCTTCGCTATTGATGACGTGGCAGCCATGGGTAACTATCTAGAAAGTCAAGGTTATACAATTCAAATGAGTGCCTCGGGTAGAAAGGCATTATTTGTCAGTGATACCGACGGTAATATCCTAGAAATGAGCCAAATTTAGCCTGAAAAATTCCCTGATATGTTAGACCAATTACAGACTCAACTCTATCACCTTGAACAATACGCCGATCGCTTAGTGACTTCCCAACTAACTCACCTTAGTTTTGTCAGTATTGCCGTGATTTTTCTAGCCGGTTTACTCACCAGTCTTACCCCCTGTATGCTGTCGATGTTGCCGATTACCGTCGCTTATATCGGGGGTTACGAAAATAAAGGCCGTCTAGCGGCTTTTTGGCAGTCCACATGGTTTTCCCTAGGATTAGCCACCACCTTAGCGGGATTGGGACTAATTGCCGCTACTTTAGGAAAAGTCTATGGACAAGTGGGGATCGGTTTACCGATTATCGTCAGTGCGATCGCTATTTTCATGGGGTTAAACCTCTTGGAATTATTACCCCTGCGCTTCCCCTCCCTTGGCGCTACCGATTGGATTACCGGCGATTTTCCCCCGATTTTGCGGTCCTATCTTCTCGGTTTAACATTTGGTTTAATCGCCTCTCCATGTAGTACACCAGTTCTAGCGACTTTATTGGCATGGGTGGCAAATACAGGAGATTTAAGCTTAGGAGGGGGATTATTGTTATCCTACACTGCCGGCTATGTTTTACCGCTGATTATCGTCGGTTCTTTTACTGCTTCGCTGAAAAGCTTTCTTTCCCTGCGTCAATGGTCCGGGTGGATTAATCCTGTCAGTGGGGTTTTATTAATCGGTTTTGGAGTTTTTTCTTTATTATCTCGTCTGCTGTGATGGTGGAGAGTTATGATAGATAATTGGCTAGAATTGCAAAACTTTTAACTATGACTATATCGGAAACTTCCTCAAATTTAAAGAATACACCGCCCCAATGGGGACGTAAATTTATCCAGACTATTGCCGATCTGCGATTGGCAATTATCCTCTTACTTTTAATCGCTATTTTTAGCATTTCTGGGACAGTAATCGAACAGGGACAATCCCTATCTTTCTACCAAGCTAATTATCCTGAGAAACCCGCTTTATTTGGGTTTCTGACTTGGAAAGTTTTATTACTAATGGGATTAAATCATGTTTATAGTACTTGGTGGTATCTATCATTATTAATTCTCTTTGGTTCCAGTTTAACCGCTTGCACCTTCCGACGACAATTTCCTGCTTTAAAGGCAGCAAAAAAATGGCAATTTTATCAACAATCTCGCCAATTTCAAAAACTAGCTTTAAGTGCTGAATTAGAAACTGGTTCCCTAGAATCCCTAACCCCCTTGTTAGAAAAAAAAGGCTACAAAGTTTTTCTAGAAAATAACAGTCTCTATGCTCGTAAAGGTCTGATTGGTAAAATCGGTCCGATTATCGTTCATGCAGCCATGTTAATTATTTTAGCAGGAGCGATCTGGGGAGCGTTAACCGGCTTTTTCGCTCAAGAAATGGTAGCTAGTGGCGATAGTTTTCAGGTTAAAAATATTATTGAAGCTGGACCATTATCTAAAAATTCTCTCCCTAAGGATTGGGGGATTAAAGTTAATCGTTTTTGGATTGATTATAGTCCTCAAGGTGATATAGAACAATTTTATTCTGATTTGTCGGTGATCGATGATCAAGGACAGGAGATCGATCGCAAAACTATTCAAGTTAATCAACCTTTGCACCATAAAGGGGTGACTTTTTATCAAACCAGTTGGGGAATTGCTGGGGTAAAAGTACAGGTGAATAATAGTCCGATCCTACAGCTACCGATGGCTAGTTTAGACACCAAAGGTAATGGACAAATATGGGGAACTTGGATTCCGACTAAAACCGATCTTAGTGAGGGAGTTTCTCTTTTAACCAGAGATTTACAAGGTACGTTAGTTGTCTATGATGCTAAGGGAGATTTAACCTCTGCTGTACGAGAAGGAATGACGATTCCCATCAATGGAGTTAATCTAAAAATAGTCGAATTAGTGGGCAGTACAGGGTTACAAATTAAGGCAGATCCGGGAGTGCCTATCGTCTATTTAGGTTTTGGTTTATTGATGATGGGAGTGGTAATGAGTTACTTTTCCCATTCCCAAATTTGGGCTTTACAATCGGGCGATCGCTTTTATATTGGTGGTAAAACTAATCGCGCTCAAGTCAGTTTTGAACGGGAAATAATTGATACCATTGAAAGGCTAAAGTTAAAGTAGAATTGACGTTAATCTGGTGTCGTTTCCCGATAAAAAGTTCTGTTTATCTATCTATTGCCTATTGCCTCTTTTGCCTTTTGCCTACCCTAACCAAGAACTTAATTTTGTTCAATTACTTATATGCCAGAATTGCCAGAAGTAGAAACGGTGCGTCGCGGGTTAAATCAAGTGACCCAGGGCAAAAAAATTATCGGTGGGGAAGTATTATTACAGCGTACCCTAGCCTATCCTAATTGCGAGGTAACTTTTCTGCAAGGAATTGCTCAGACCACGATTACCAATTGGCAGCGCCGAGGCAAATATCTCCTCGCCAATTTAGATAATGGTAGCAGTATCGGGGTTCATCTGCGTATGACCGGACAATTGCTGTGGGTAAAAGATACCACTCCCCTCCCGATTCATACGCGCTTACGCTTCTTTTTTGCCAATCAGCAAGAATTGCGCTTTGTCGATACCCGCACTTTCGGGAAAATTTGGTGGATTGCCGCCGATAAAACCCCAGAAACTGTGATTACCGGTCTCAAAAAACTGGGACTAGAACCCTTTGATCGCAATTTTACCGCCGATTACCTCTATAGTCACTGTCAAAAAAGTCGTCGTCCGATTAAAACTTTTCTCCTCGATCAAAATGTAGTCGCAGGAATTGGCAATATCTACGCAGATGAAGTTCTTTTTAAAAGTGGCATCCATCCCCAAACTGCCGCTAATCTCTTGAAAATTGAGCAAATAGACTTATTGACAAAAAACATTATTTCTGTATTAGAAACGGCGATCGCTGAAGGCGGAACCAGTTTTAGCGATTTTCTCCACGTTACGGGAGTTAATGGCAATTATGGGGCGATGGCCTGGGTTTACGGTCGTAATGGCGAAAATTGTCGCCTTTGCGGTGCAACTATTGCCAGAATTAAATTAAGTGGGCGCTCGGCTCATTTTTGTCCCCAGTGTCAAGTCTCAAGGGGAGAAGGGAGAAAAAGCTGATCACTGATTAGGGGCTGTGGCTTGAATTTTGTTATTTTCGTCGGCTAGGGTCTGAATCTCCTGTCTGTAAGCAAAAGGAGCGCGACTGAGAGCATCTTGAAAGAGGGGTTGAGCCTCTTGATTTTTGCCCTGTTCTTTCAGTACGATCGCTGTCGCTAAAATTGGTCGGAAATCGTTAACATCCATCTGTTGAGCTTGTTTATAGGCTTTTAAAGCTTCCGGATAATTTTGCTGATCGAAATAGATTTTGCCTAAAAGTAACTGAACGGAAACGATATCGATTAAACTAGCAGGATTATTGGGATCGGAAGCAGCTTTTAAAGCGCGATCGAGCGTGTCTTTGACCAGACTAATCGCCTCGATCGGGCGGTTTTGGCTAAGAAATAAATTAGTTAATCCAGTTAAGGCCCGCAGCTCTTGGGGATGGGAGGCTAAAAGAGCGCGATAACTGCCTGTGGCTCCTGCATAGTCCTCTATTTGCTGTTTCGCTTCCGCCAAAAGTAGCAGATAATCGGATTGTTGGGGGTTAAGTTGCGCTAATTTTTCTAAAGGTTCGATCGCTTGCCTTAAATCGCCCTGCTGTAAGCGAGTATCTAATAATCCCCGCAAAGCCGTCTGATTATCGGGTTCGCGCTCTAAAACCATCTGATAACCCAGTGCTTGACTGGCTAATTCCTCTTGTTTGACTGCGGACAGATGACTCTGGCCCGAGTGCCGCTCACTCTGGAGAATAGAAGTCAATAGCGGCATAATCGAGAAAGACAGCAAAGCAAATAACATCAGGACGAGACCGATGGACAGCCAACGACGGTTAGAGAGAGAGGCTTTCATAGACTGGGGTGCGAGGGGACAGACAGGAAAATGTTATGGAAATCTGGAGATTTGATGAGGGGATCGATCGAATTGGCCGCTCTTTATCTCAAATGTCGGGGTGAAGACCCTTGCTTGAGTGCGACGGGATGAAACCCCAGCCAATATAAAACAGCACTTCGACACATTTCGACAGGCTCAATGTAAAGGCTCAGTGACACGAAGCAAGATTAAAAATAAGCGTCCAGTCTCCTGACAAAATCTCGAATAACTTCTTCTTTTAAGGGTCTTGACCTACTCAGGCCAAATAGCTACTATATGAGTATAGCGGATAGGGTAATCAACCGCTCTAAAAACCCATGTAGTCTAACCACTATGCTATCTGCACCTTGACAATTAAAGATATAGGGTTCTACTCAATAGTTCTAGTTTCTCAACTGTGAGTAGGTAAAATCTTTACAGGAACTAGACAAAGCAGTATTTGAAGCTAACGTTTCAATTCAAGCAAATTTTGTACCCCCCCTTGCTCCCCCGACGTCGGAGGGGTTGGGGGGGGACTATCGTAGGGCATACGAAAAGTAATGCTTGGGGAGAGAACCACCTCTGGGTTGGATAACGCAAGGTATCTAGTTTAAGTGGACTCGTTGAACCAAGAATCCCTCGCTTTTAGCGACGGGAGTGTCAATGAGTACAATGGGCAAACGGTCAAGACTCAAAAGGGTTTTGACAAGGTTGACAGTCAAAAGATCATCGAAAATTTTGGGTCTGAAACCCCGTCGTTCTACGACGGCTTTACTGTTAAATATTAACACATTTACGGAATATATGCTAAAATGCTCCCCATGGAAAAAGCCTACTCGTTTCGATTTTACCCCACACCAGAACAAGAGTCGCTATTGCGGCGCACTTTGGGCTGTGT
>NZ_JADBRW010000424.1:0-6149 GCF_020247025.1 Microcystis sp. M109S1 | reverse complement strand
TGGACGTGGAGGAAGGCATAAGACTACCGCTAAGGTAGCAGTATCCTTCCTGTGAAGCGTCAACCCCGTTCAGCGACCACCCTAAAAAAGTGGCGTGGTGAGGAATCGCCGTCCGTTTTACGGCGGCGAGGATGTCAAAATTAAGGAAGGGATGGAATATTATATTTTATCTCGGCACGATTTTTGCTTTCGAGAAGGTGGCAACACCGCCCCACTTTCTCGCCATCTCCTTCCAGATGGGTTAGTTAGCGGTTTGACTTCTATGAACACCAATTATCTTGAAGAATACCAAAAATACCTAGCCGAATGGCAGAAACTGCTTCTGTCCGCTTGGGGTAATGGTGTTCCCACGACTACACCAGTGTTTGAGTTTCCAGAAACTTTGGTTAAATCCCTCGAATATCAACAAGAATGGGTGAAATCCTACCTAACCGCCCAAGAAACCGCCACCAAAGTTGCCCTCGATAGTCAGAAACAATTCTGGGATAGTTATTTCGGTTTTGCTCGTCAGTCCATGGCTGTAATCAATAAACCAGCTTAATTAGGTATCAATTGGCTAGATAGTTCGATTGGTGACTTAACTTCCCTTAAAAAATGAAATTCCTCAAATACAATCCCCTCTGGCCCTGTATTTGAGGCTTTTTTGGCTTTTATTCCCTTCAAGCAATCAGGGAATTTTGGGGTTTCGCAAAAATCATCCGTCCGGCAGAGGTTTGCAATGCAGATGTCACCACTACCCGCAATTCTCCCCCTAGATAATCTTTTCCTTCTTCTACCACTACCATCGTGCCATCTTCTAGATAACCGATGCCTTGGGTGGGTTCTTTTCCTGCTTTGAGAATTTTTAGGTCCAAAGTATCCCCAGGCAAGTAGATCGGGCGTACTGCTTGGGCGAGATCGTTGACATTCAAGATGGTGACTTTTTGCAGATTGGCCACTTTACTGAGATTATAATCGTTAGTGAGCAAGGTGGCGTTAATTTCTTGGGCAAGATGGACTAATTTAGCATCTACGGTGCTAATATCGTCATAATCGGCTGGATGAATGATAATGCGATCGGGAAATTCTTCTTGCATCCGGTTTAAGATGTCTAATCCTCGTCTTCCTCTGACTCGTTTTTGGTCGTTACTGCCATCCGCTAACTGTTGCAATTCCTGAAGGATAAATTGGGGAATGAGTATCTGTCCCTCAATAAATCCTGTGTCTAACAATTGTTCGATACGACCATCGATAATACAACTGGTGTCAACAACTTTGGTGGCGGCCGCTTGCAGGGTTCCCTCTGCCACTAAAATTGATTCCATACTATTCGGGTTAATCAGACGCAAAAAAGTGCGACCGTGGGTATCTGCTAAACTAACCCCCAGATAGGAAAACATAATACTGCCTAAAATGGCGATTATCGGCTTAATAAACGAGAATTCTCTAGGAATCGGTAGGAAGAAAATCGGAGCTAGGATCAGATTAGCAATCAACAAACCGATAACTAGACCGACCGAACGGGTTAAAATAACTTCGATCGGAGTTTGTCGTACTTGGGTTTCTAGACGACGATAGGTAGTTTGGGCAACTAAACCAAGAGCTAAACCAATAATTGAGGCAAAACCCGCCGATAACCAGCGTAAAGCTTCAATATTGCTGATTTGCGACTGGACAGTAACCGGCAGCAAGTCCACACCACTATAACCAATACTGGCAATAGCGAAGACGAATAATAAAATTATGACGGCATCAAGCATAGGGATAATACCAGAGAGGATAGGGGGGAATGATGGTAGATAAAATAATGAGTATGAATGCTTTTATATTATATCTGTGGGCTTCTCCTAATTTGTGTCGGGAAAGTTGCTTTCATTCTAGGAGATGTTCTCCCCAGCCATAATACATCTTAACGAAGATAAACGAAATTACAGCCGTCGGTCGTCAGCCTTGAATCGGTTATCAGTTATTAGTTATCAGTCATCGGATGCGAGTTACAGCGTTTCTCAGATAGATGAGGTTCGTTCTTGCATCTAAAATACTTGATTAGCAAGGGTTAGTCTGTACCTCACCTTGACGAGAAAGGCTGTATGAGTTCACTGATTACTGATTACTGTTCACTGTTCACTGATAACTGCTTTAATGTCCTATTTTCACCCCGTAACCTCGGTTTATATTCATATTCCCTTTTGTCGTCGGCGCTGTTTTTACTGTGATTTCCCGATTTTTGTCGTCGGTAATCGCACCAATCCGGCGACTTTTCCCCCTGTGGTGGAGTATGGGGAAATATTACAAGAAGAAATTAGCCTTAGTCAGGGGACTGGGAAACCCCTAGAAACAATTTTTTTTGGGGGGGGGACTCCTTCCCTGTTACCGGTGGAATTATTAGGGGCAATTCTGGATACTTTAGCCAAAAAGTTTGATTTTGCAGCTGATATAGAGATTTCTATGGAGATTGATCCGGCTACCTTTAGTTTAGAACAATTACAGGGTTATCTTAGCGCGGGAGTCAATCGGGTTAGTTTAGGAGTACAGGCTTTTCAAGAACCATTATTACAGGTTTCTGGTCGATCGCATACTGTTCAGGATATCTATCATGCAGTGGAATTAATTCAGGGATTGGGAATAGTTAACTATAGTTTGGATTTGATTTCGGGATTGCCACAACAAACCCTCACAGATTGGGAAAATTCCCTAGAAAAAGCGATCGAACTGCAACCGGCCCATCTTTCCTGTTACGATTTGGTCTTAGAAGCGGTTACTCCTTTCGGTAAACAGTATCAACCGGGGAAAAAACCCTTACCCGATGATGAAACCACGGCAAAAATGTATGTTTTAGCCGGTGAAAAACTAGCTTTAGCCGGTTATCAACATTACGAAATTTCTAACTATGCCAAACCGGGTTATCAATGCCGACATAATCGAGTTTACTGGGAAAATCGTCCCTATTACGGCTTTGGTATGGGGGCTGCTAGTTATCTTCATCAACAACGTTTTACCCGTCCGCGCAAAAGTCGCGACTATTTCGCTTGGGTAAAAGAAGGCTGCCCAATTGACGTGGAGAAAAATAGTTTGATTGATGATCTTCTCGAAACCTTGATGCTGGGGTTAAGGTTAGCGGAAGGAGTGAGTTTACCGGCCATTGAAGCTAATTTTGGTTCGGAAATCAAAAAAGCAATTTTAGAGGTCTTAGAGCCGCATAAACAGCGTAATTTAGTAATAATTGAGGGGGATAGCAGGGTCAGATTAAGCGACCCCGAAGGTTTTTTGTTTTCTAATATCGTTTTAACCGATTTATTCGATCGCTGGCAATAGTTAGAAACTATAGTTTCCTAGCGATAATAGACAGCTAACCAAATACAAGGGGGATTATTGCTAGTAAATTCGACGCGATGTTTTTGGTGAGGAGGAATCAGTAGATAATCCCCTGCTTGCAGATTAACTCGGCTGCCATCCTCATAACTAATCTCGGCAAAACCCTGTAATAAAATCACCCATTCAAAGTCAGATTGATCGTACCATTGACCGATGGGAGTGGTTTGACCAGTGGAAATAATTCTTTCCAGACGAATAGCCTGACTTTGGGCCAAAATTTCCAGAATTTCTCGGTCAGGAATTAGTTCAGGTAAATCAAAAATTGAAGCTGCTGTCATTAGTTATGATCCCTTTCTGGATGAAAATCTTTAATCACCGTCGGTATTGCTGTTAAAATTTTCTCAACGATATCAGTAGGTGTATCTAGGTCAGAAACAACAATCCGAAGATCTGCTTCTGCATAAAGTCCTCGTCTTTGTTCTAATAATAATTCCAGGTTACTTTCTAAATCAGTGGACTTAAGCAAGGGACGAGAGGTATCTTGTTTTAAACGTTTAACCAAGACTTCGAGAGGAACATCTAACCAAATCATTAAACCGTGACGAAGATAACTCCAATTCATCGGTTTTAAAACCATCCCTCCCCCGGTAGCAATCACAGTTTTAGTCAGAGAGGATAATTCGGCCAAAACTTGGGTTTCTAACTCCCGAAAAGTCGCTTCTCCCTCGTCGGCAAAAATTTCCTTAATTTTCTTTCCCGCGACCCTTTCTATTAATATATCTGTATCAAAAAAACGATATTGTAACCGTCGGGAAAGCAACTCTCCCAGGGTGGATTTGCCGGCCCCCATCATTCCTAGCAAAAAAACACTTAATCCCCGTAAGGAGTTAAAATCTGTTGCATTGTCCATAGTTAAAATTTAGCTGAATGTAGTCCTCGCTACTAAGGGACGATGTTTTGATAAGCATTTAGGAGTGAAAACCCGCAGGTGAAATCAGAAAATCTTCTCAGAACTCCCATTGACACCGACATCGTGTCAGAATCTGGATAACCATGATACCATCTTGGTAATTAATCGACAAAATCAGCTTGATTAATTTAATCAAGTGGTGTGAGGAGTGTGAACACAGGAGTCTAAAATTCATGTCCAATCAACCAGCAAACTTTCCGGGTAACAGAAATCAACTCAAACCGATTAAAGTCGGGGTTATCGGGGTCGGTAACATGGGACAACACCATAGTCGCATCCTGAGTTTATTAAAAGACGTGGAATTCGTCGGGGTGGCCGATGTCAACGTCGAAAAGGGACTGGAAACTGCCAGTAAATACCGAGTCCGTTTTTTTGAAAATTATTTAGACCTCTTACCTAGGGTAGATGCGGTTTGTATCGCTGTCCCCACGCGGTTACACCATCGAGTCGGGATGGACTGTCTGCAAGGGGGAGTACATACCTTGATCGAGAAACCGATCGCCGCTAGTATTAGTGAAGCGGAATCTTTAGTCAATGCGGCAGCCGATCACGATTGTATTCTGCAAGTGGGTCATATCGAGCGTTTTAATCCCGCTTTCCAAGAGTTATCGAAGGTCTTGAAAACCGAGGAGATTCTAGCGATTGAATCCCATCGCATGAGTCCCTATTCCCAGCGAGCTAATGATGTCTCGGTGGTGTTAGATTTAATGATCCATGATATAGATTTAATTTTAGAATTAGTCGCCGCTCCTGTGGTGAAATTAACCGCTAGTGGTAGTCGCGCTGCCACTGATTCCGGTTATCTCGATTATGTCACTGCCACCCTTGGTTTTAGTAATGGAGTAGTGGCTAATTTAACCGCTAGTAAGGTGACTCATCGCAAGATTCGCCGTTTAGCAGCCCACTGTAAAAATTCTCTCACGGAAGCGGATTTTCTCAACAATGAAATCCTCATTCACCGGCAAACCACCGCTAACTATAGCACTGATTACGGTCAAGTTCTCTACCGTCAAGATGGTTTAATTGAAAAGGTTTATACTAGCAATATTGAACCTCTACACGCGGAATTAGAACATTTTGTTCATTGTGTGCGCGGTGGGAACCAACCTTCCGTCGGTGGGGAACAAGCTTTAAAAGCTTTACGATTAGCTAGTTTAATCGAACAAATTGCCCTTGATGGTCGCGTTTGGCAACAATCGGACTGGAATTATCAATATCTTAATTCTCCCGTGATTACTGCTTCTTAATTGTTTTTCCCCCGATTCTTTAAATGAGAGAGTTGGGGTGAGGAAACCAAATTAGTTATTTTGAGAACTTTTCAAACATTTTTCTGAGGATTTTTGACCACACCATTGACTTTCACAGGGAACTCCATCACCGTCTCCATCCATTTTGACATTAGGGCAATTTCTCAAGAAAAAAGTCGCTTCTGCACAGGATGTCATCTGCGAACAGTGAGTTCTACCATCGCAGCGAAATTGTGGAGAAGGACTAGGTTTTTTCTGGGGATTAGGACGATTATTGTTGTTAGCTACGGCTAAATTATTGAGGGTTTGATTGCCAGAAATTGGTGATTTTATTGATATTTGTTCCCCCAGAAAAAACAGAATTAAAATAACAACTACTTTTTTCATCGAAAATTTTGGGTCTGAAACCCCGTCGTTCTACGACGGCTTTACCGTTAAATACTAGCGCATTTACCAAATATATGCTAAAATGTGAGACATGGAAAAAGCTTATTCTTACCGATTTTACCCAACACCAGAACAAGAGTCGCTATTGCGGCGCACCTTGGGCTGTGTAAGATTAGTTTACAATAAAGCTCTCCATGTCAGAACACAAGCTTGGTATGAAAAGCAAGAAAGAGTAGGCTACGCTCAAACTT
>NZ_JADBRW010000423.1:0-11806 GCF_020247025.1 Microcystis sp. M109S1 | reverse complement strand
ACCCTTATATAGAAAGACATTGCTTCGATTTTTGCCAATTGTTTTCGATCTAGAACGAGCTAATCAATTAAGTCTCTTGCCGGATAAGGATTTAGCCGATTTATGCCCCCTGATCGAACCATACCAAGTAACGAAGAACCAGATTTATGACCAGAATATCTGGGGAAATAAAACTTGATGTGATTACTATTAATTTTTTTACCCAATAACTTTATAAGGAGAATCAAATGCAATATATTGAACATCAGGTTGGTGATTTAGTTGTCAGTCAAAGAAAACAAGATGGTTACATAAGTGCCAGTAAACTGACCAAAGCCTATGAAAGACAAACAGGCAAATATAGAAATCCGAATGCTTGGTTTGAAAAAGATAGAACAATTGAATATTTAGAACTTTTATCTGATAAGACTGGTATTGAAGTTTATGACCTAATACAAAAAAGAGGAGAAGGAAAAAGCCGAGAAGTTTGGCTTTATCCTAAGTTAGCCATATCTTTTGCCATGTGGCTCTCACCAGAATTTGAAATGATGGTATCTGAATGGGTTGAAAAATGGCTAGTTACTGGTCAAGCTCCTGTTCAACAACCAATTTTATTACATCCTTATCAACGGATTTGGTATCAACGTTTAATGCTATTTGAACAAGGAACAAAACTTCCCAATGGAACATGGTGCATTTTTGAAGAAATAAGTAAGCTAATGAGAGATTTAGAGGCTAAAGGTGTACCTCTACATGATAAGGCAACTGTTGATATCTCAATTGGCAGAGCATGGTGTCATTATTTAAGAAATGAAGGTCATGAAACTGACTTTGAGCAATATACCCATTATTATCCCGATAGCAGAAGGGAACAATTAGCCAATATTTATCCTTTTGAATTATTAGGTAAGTTCCGTCAATGGTTGCAAGATACCTATATTCCAGAAAAGTTTCCTGAATATGTCAGAAAATTTGTTAGTCCTGAAGAATGTCAATTAATTTCAGAAGCTATTGGTTATGAGATTAAACCTATCAATAAAAGACTTAAACCTACCTCGAATAATAATGATTAACCATGCCCATCCCCGACTACATCGACAACACCCAACGCACCCTCGAAACCATCCTCAAACAACTGATCGAGGATGAGAACCAACACATCCTCGACATCGCCACCGGATTCTTCCGCATCGAAGCCTGGCTGCGCCTCGAAGAAGCCATGAACCGCCTCACCAGCTTCCGTCTCCTCATCGGACGTGACCCCGCTATCAGACCAGCAGAGAGCGATCGCATTGACCTGATCCGCTACTTCCGCAAGAGCATCCAAGAGCAGTTAGAAGGCGAACCCTTCAAGAGAGAATACAAAAACCAGATCGATCGCATAATTGCCTATCTGCAACAAGACCACATTCAGGTGAGACTGTTTGGAGCATTGGGAGAAAAACCGCAATTTCTCCACGCCAAAGCCTACATCTTCGACCAGTACAGTATCGTCGGGTCATCCAACTTAACCCCCGCCGGATTACAAGGCAACACCGAGTTAAACATCGTCAACAAAATAGGAGCGATCGCATCTGACCTCAGACACAACTGGTTTGAGAAGTTCTGGAATGACCCCAGTGTTGATCTCGACTACAAAGCCAAGCTGATTGATTCCCTCAACGCTTCCAAGTTTGGCAGTAAACCTTACACTCCCTACCAAGTCTTTCTCAAGGCGCTGTACGAACTATTTAAGGATGAGGCAATGGTGGGAGAAAGCGATCGCACCACCCTAGAATTGGCCAGCTTTCAACAGGAAGGCTTCGAGAGAGCCGTCAGACTGATGGAAAAACATCGAGGCTGTATCGTCGCTGATGCTGTGGGTTTGGGTAAGACTTATATCGGCTTGAGAGTATTAGACTATTACCTGATTAAATTGCGCCGTCCTGGGTACGTTCCCCGCGCTTTGGTAGTCTGTCCTGCTCAACTGAGAGATTTAGTATGGATTAAGAAACTAGATGAATTTGGCATTAAAGCTGATGTGTTATCCCATGAGGAAGTAAGCCGTCAAAACTTCGATATCCGCCGTTTCAGTCAATATGATTTAGTGGTAGTGGATGAGGCTCATAACTTCCGTAATAGTGCCACCAATCGCTATCGCAACCTTCTTAAACTGGTCAGCAGTGGTAAGCGTAATAAACGAGTTTTATTACTCACTGCCACACCGATTAATAACAGTATTTTTGACCTCTATCATCAGATTTCCCTGCTTACTAGAGGCAACGATGCTTATTACCGAGAGGACGGTATTTCTAATTTAAAAACTTATTTTAAAGCCTTAGCTAAAGGCGGGGTAGAGATTACCGAATTACTGTTTCAAACAATGGTACGCCGCAGCCGTCAGGACGTTATTAGAAGGCAACAGGCAGGAGAAGAAATCAGGATTAGCGGTCAACTCATACACTTTCCCAAACGAGAACTAGAACAGTTTACCTATAACTTTGAGGGTAGTTTTGCTGGTTTATATATTGGTATTGCTAATCAAATTGATGAGCTACGTCTCTCACCCTACAATATTAAAGCCTTTAAGAAACGGAAACAGAAAGAGGATGAGAATGAAGTTAAACGGAATGAGGCTTTAGTTGCCTTACAAAAAGCACTTTACTTCAAACGGTTTGAGAGTTCACTAATTGCCTTTCAGAATAGTATCCGCAATCAACTAAACTTTCAAACTAAATTCTATGAAATTCTCACGTTGCAAGGCAAACTACTCGATAGCAAGAGCTTCCGTAAGTTAATCTTAGCAGCAGGGATAGAAGAAGAAGATGCTGAAGAATCGATTAGTTCCATCATTAGTCAGCTAGAAGAAATTGACCACAAGGATTACCAAATAGACAGTCTGCGATCGCATATTGAATCGGACTTAACTATTCTCAACGGCATCTTAACCATTCTCGACAAAATACAGCAATCAGTGGCAAAAAATCAAGATCATGACCGAAAGTTAGCGGCTTTTAAAGACTTGCTCAAAACTAACCTAAAATACCAAAGAATTTTAGTCTTTAGCTACTTTAAAGATACAGCTGATTATTTACACGGTGAACTGATCAAAGATGAAGACTGGTTGAGAGATATGGGAAACCCAGTGATTGAGTTAATCACTGGGGCAACACCGGGCAAACAGCGAGAGGAAAAGGTCAAACGGTTTTCTCCTAAAGCTAACACTCAAGAGGATAATGAATTAGAAGCCCTCAAGCGAAACCCTATCGATATCCTCATCTGTACCGATGTTTTATCGGAAGGTCAGAACCTACAGGATGCCGGAGTTTTAGTGAATTATGACCTGCATTGGAATCCAGTTAGGATGATCCAACGGGCGGGGCGCATTGATAGATTAGGAACGGACTATGACACCCTCTACATCTACAACTGTTTTCCAGAAGAGGGATTAGAAGCTTTACTCAATCTAGTGCGACGATTACAGGCTCGGATCGCCACGATCGATCGAGAAGTGGGCTTAGATGCTAGTGTCTTGGGAGAAACCATTCAAGAGCGATCGCTTGAAGAACTCTATCGCCTCAAATGTGCAGACACGGATGCCAAGAAAGCCGCCATAGTTGAAGAACTAGAACAAGTAGCAGATCTAGTCTCCCTCGATGAGATGAGATTGCCCTTGCTAGAGTTTATCCAGCAGAAGACACGAGAAGCTGTGGAAGAAATTCCGCTAGGCATTCACAGCACCCGCACCTTCAAGATTCCTGACCACACTTTTAGGGAGGGCGCACTGTTCCTCGTCTTTAAAGCAGGGGATAGACATTTTTGGCAGTTTTATCCTAGCCTGCGAGGACATATCTCCACCGAAGCCTCTTTAATGGTGACAGACAAGCGCAAAATCTTTAACTGGATTAAGTGCAAGGAATCTGACTTCCCCCCACCAGAAGACTTACCGCCCATCCAGTTCGACACTGCCATCTTCCGAGTTTTAGCCACAGCAACCAATAACCTACTCGAATCATTGAGAAGACAACATACCAGCAACAAACTCAAACCTAGCTTGAGTAAACCGATACAAAAGATTCATCATGCCTTAATTCAGCCAAATTTGCTCGAAAATCAACCTGTTGACGAGGAAACTAAAACACGAATCTTCAAGGTAATTAGCACGGTAAATCTAAAAATCTACGAACGAGATATTAAGATAATTTGGGATAAATACGCTCAAAAACAAGACTTAAAGACGCTAATAGCCGAACTAGATGAGTATTTTGTCGATAATGGCTTACATCACGAGATCGAGGAAGAAAAAGAAGAAAGTCCCCTCAAAATTATCGGGGAAGAAAATATCCAGTTGGTGTGTTACGAATGGTTTAAACCGGAATAAGGATAGAGTGATAATGAGGAAATTGCGGTCTGACTATTTGAGAGGATCATAATCTGAGATTTATCGGTAGCATCTCACCTTTTCAGCAAAGGACGGAATAAAATCAGAGATAAACCCGATGGAAATCTATCAACCTTTGAATCTCGTTTAGACTCCTTCCGATCAAAAGTACTTTGTTCTATGGAATTTGAACATATAATTTCTAGCGGCGAATTGGTCTCTATCGGCGGAAAACTTTCCCTATTCCAAGAATTGCGAACCTCACAACTGTTAGATTTTTTCGTTGTCTTGAGCGCTAACAAGGAGAAAAATCTAAGGAAGCGAATCAATCAATGGCTTTATCCTAAAACCAGGCCGGGGTTCTACATGGAGATCAAGCCGAACCTGCACCTTGCCTACGCCGATCAGAGGGACGGTCACGGTTCTCAACATTGGTGGCGGTTATTTTTCGATCAGGATTGGCAGGAGAGGATCGAGCAAATCGTCAGGGGAAGCGCCCTCGTCGTCGGACAGAATACCAGCAACGGTCACAATGAAACGACCGAGTGGGGCGGGATGTACTTCCGATCGCCCGTGGAGATAAAAATCGCCGAAGCGTTGGATAGACGGGGGGTACTATTCTTCGGCAATGCTAGAGGTCGGATAAGTAGTCAGGGTTCTCCAGTATCGGCATCTAGAATGACGGGAAGACTGGAGATAGATTTCTTGGTATTCTATAAAGGCAAGTGCATCAGCTTGGAAATCGATGGTAAACACCATCAGGAAGATGCACAGACCCATCGCGACTACATAAGAGACCGGTTGCTTTTACGAGAAGGAATCGCCACCGCAAGGTTTACAGCCCAAGAATGTATGGAGTCCCCCGACGCGGCGATCGAGGAGTTCTTGAATCTGTTTTAACAGCTTCCATATAGAGTAGGTTACAAATGCAACAACCATCGAGTCCGGCATGGCCAGTAAACGATCGCTTTTTAGAACTCCGTTGTCGCTGGTTGACCCTGATCGGGGAACACCTGCAAGATGATCGAGGACAACTATTAGAATACTGGCGGGTTGAAAAAGCTGATTCCTCTGCCCGTTCAAAACTCGATGATACTGCTGCCCGCTCCCAGTTATCGCCCTGGACTGGGACAAACAACCCTTGATTTCCCCGGTGGTCGGATTTCCGAGGGGCAAGACCATCACGAGGCGGCGTTAATGACTCTAAAAAGAGAATTGGGAATTGAAGCGACGGCAGTAACCCGATTAACTCCCCTCAACTCCACGGGTTGGTCAGTCAATAGCTCCTTTTCCAACCAGAAACTCTACGGTTTTATCGCCGATATCGACGGCGGCCTATCTACCAGCGAAGTATTGACCTATCCCGCTAATTCAATCGGAGTCAGCGATTTGTTGAAGTCCCTCACCTGCTTGCAATGCCGCGCCGTCCTGCTGGAATGGTGGGTGAATCAAACCGAACAATAGTTAGTACAAAGTTATCCCCTAGTAAAAGTTAGATACGGTGGCGATCGAGTCATCGGGTTCCATCGATGGAAGAAAGTTATAGTACAAACTTATTCCCTAGTAAAAACCGGTGGCGGGAACGATTGAGGGATTAGATCGCTCTAACGGATGAACACCATAGTGATCGAAGGTCATGCCATCCATCTTTCCCCCCGTCATCGATGACAAGATCGAGGAGTTGCATCAGGAATCCCTTGTCCTCAAAGAAAAACTATCGTTGGCAGTTGACAAAAAGCGTAGGGAAAGGATAAAGCGAGGAATAGAGCTAATCTACCTTCTGATAGCCGAATACAGTCAACTGGGAGCTAATATGGCGATCGTTGGGGAAACACCAGAAAATCTCGTCCGTTTGCGGCATTTGGAAGACCTGTCAACCTCGTTGTCCCCTACAGGAAAGTTGATCGTCCTAAAATAACGACAATTGACCGATAGACACAGAACCCAGACGGAATTTGTGGCGCTCAAGGTGACAGGCGCTACAGAGGGCGATCAGATTTTCGGGACGATTATCCTCCGGTTGCCGGTTATGGTGGTGTACCGCCAGTTTGCGGATCGAGCGTTCGGAAATGGTCAGGTCGCTGACATCTTCCCTCGGTCGCAAACACTGCATTCCGCAGCACTGACATTTCCAGCCGGCTTTTTCCTTGACCCTAGCGGCAATTTCCCCCCAATTATCGGGATAACGGTTTCTTCCAATCATAACTATCTCAGCGATCGCTATTCTCCATCCTAACAGAAACGACGGTATTTGTTGATCGCTAGAGTTTCCCGAACGGTTGTCCGTAGAACTGCCACATCTCCTGATTGAAAGGAGGTCGCCATTTATAGATTAACTCCCGTTCCCACTGCTGTAGAATCTTTTTGGTGGGGGGAACATGATACCAAAAAGAAGCATTGACGGCCACATCGAGATCGTAGCGACGGTGTAACTCGATATAGTTGAGAACGTAATCCTTGCAATCGTGGGAACCCAACCAACGCCGGCGGGCGCTCAATTTCGTCTCTCCGACATACAGTACGATATTACTAACATGGTCGATCTGAAAATAGAGACAGCCTTGATTGGAATCGTCGGGAGGTTCGATGTCGGGACGACGATAAAAATCTGAGGGATGACGGGGTAAAGAAAAAGGATCAATCTCGTCAGCGGTGTGCCATGTGGTTTTAGGCAGATCGAATAAAGTCGGTTGCTCGACCGTCTTTCCCTCTCTCACCTGTTGCTGGTAAGCTAAACGGCGCTTAACCTGCATGATCCAATAGCTATAACCCTTTTGGAGTCTATATCGGTGATCCGAAGTAAAAGCCGTTTAGCTTAGTCTGCGATCCTAACTTTCCAAGTGAACAGGAAATCCTTGCTCATCTGGGTGGCTCTCTCCTTTCGATCGTCGCCGCCCGTATCGAATAAACTTAAAGGTATTTGACTCGATGAGAGCGAATTAGCCATATTTTCCGACATATTTTCAGTTCTCTTGCGGGATAAGAGTTAAAAAACGTTAGATTAGAGGCGTTAGAACAGTCTTCGTGGTTAATCTTCCAGTTCGATCGCATATTGTTCGATCCAATCGGTCAATCTGGCGAAACCCTCCTCATAGGTTTCGAGAGCGCCCGCAAGACCGAGAAAGAAAGTGACCGTTTCTACTTCACCGGCGTTCAAGCGATAGCCGTTCTTTCGCAAAAAAATTGAAACGGTGGCCAGGGCTATACGTTTATTACCATCGCAGAAGCAATGATTTTTGATAAAACCGTAGCCATAGGCCGCCGCTAACTTAAAAATCGATGATTCAGGTTCGTACTGAAAAAAGAATTTTGGCTTATTGACAGTGGATTCCAACAGGGTTGGGTTTAAAACTCCAGGATTCCCCCCAGTTCGAGCGATTAAAGTTTCCTGAATCACCTGAACCGCATCACTCGATAACCATTTCGGTTCCTCGATCATTATTTGGCGAGTTCCTTAAAGGCGTTGCGGTACTGAGAGTAAGTATCTTCAAAAGCTTTCATGGTTTCTTCAAAATCGGGATCAAAGCTAGAAATTCTGTATCCATCTGGCGATTCCGTGATATAAATCTGATCTCCTTCCTCTACGTTCAGTCGGGATAAAACCTCTTTCGGTAAGATCACACCGATGGAATTGCCGATTTTTCGGAGCGTTAGACTTGTCATAACCTATGACCTTCCGTAATTATGTTATGACAAATGTTATAACATAACTAACTGCCCAAAGAATTATTTTAAAGAAAAAGACTTCCGAACGACTGGCGGTATTATACTAGACGAAAGTTTTCTTTTGACGAGTAGAACAAAAGTATCGTGAAAGTTAACGGTAACGGACAAGCCAAAATCCTCTCTCAAGCCGAACTAGATCGTCTGTTCGCAGGTTTCGATAACAATCGGGATAGATGTCTGTTTGGCATCTGTTTCTACACCGGCTGCAGGATATCAGAGGCGCTGCAGTTGACCGTCAACGACGTGGGGGCGGCGATCACCTTCAGAAAAGCGACAACCAAAGGCAAGAAGGGAACCCGTTCCATCCCCGTCAATCCGGCCCTGCGGAAAATCCTCGACCTTTACCTGCAAGAATTTCAGCCAGATGATTATCTTTTCCCTTCCTTCCACAACGCGAGAGAAAAAGGACACCTGCACCGATCGAGCGCCGACCTGATCCTGAGAACCGCCTGCGATCGGGTGGGACTCAAGGGAGTCTCGACCCACAGCTTCCGCAGGTCGGCATTGACCCTGATGAGTAACCGGGGAGTACCGCTCAGGGTCATCCAGAAAATAAGCGGTCACAGCAGCCTTGAAGTTCTACAAAGATACCTAGAGGTAAGCGATCAGCAGATAGGGGATGCCGTCGGTGTACTGGGCGAATCATCACGGATCGATCCAAAAAATGTATAAACTTTCAATAATCATTATTTGCCGTATATGCCTATCAAATTTGCTATCCATGCAAATTAGACCATCGAAGCAAATAAACTCGCATCGACCTGAAAATAAGAAGCTAGAGCTTGAGCTTCCCCCCGCTCGATCGCTCGCTCACCTTCGATAACCCGATTAACTATCTCTAAAGAACTGAAAACACCGAGCAAGTCTTGCCGCTCTATTTCATTGGCTTCCATCAGATGCAGCAGGGTTGATAGGGGGGTTCTTTCAGGAATCGGGTAATGATCCGCCTCGAATTTCTCGATCAGGGCGATCAGCAATTCCAGTAAAGCTCCCTCCTCCGCGCTAAGTTCCGAACGATGTTCCAATTCCTGGGCGATAGCGATCGCTCGTTCGTTCTCCGCTTCCGTGGTAATAGCTTTGGGTTGGTAGAGAGCGAGTAATTCCCCGTAGGTTTCAGAATTAAAAGTAAGGATCATTTTTCCAATTTCCCTTATCGTAATCGGCGTGAGTGAGGATGTATTTAATATAGATAGTTTGGCGGCTATAGATTATATCGACAATTAAGCGATAATTATTTCCTTTAATATTAAAAACAGTGAAGTTTCCGACCGATTCAGCACTTTTATAAGTAGCCTGAACATCGATCAGATTTTGCCATTTTGGTTTACTAGCAACTCTATACCAATCATAAAGAGGTTCGCAAGAATCAGCATGGTTAACGCAAAAATTACGCAGTATCCGACGACTAATAACCCGCATCGCCCGCTATACCTCTGGCAATTTTCTACTACTATCGATAATTATACCAATACAGTAATTATTAAAACTGTAGGGAATACTAAAAATAGAGTTCTATTAAGTCTCATGGGCAAAATTCCTGATTGCGATCGCTGTCTGCTATACACCCATCAAATCTACTTCGTCTGTGCTGTCCATCCCGAAGGGGTAGAAACAGAAAAATGCCCAGATTTCCACCCCGACCCGGAAGCGATCGAGGAAAAAGAACTGTGGTCGCCGGTCGGTTACTCGTGGTACGGTGATGAACTGATACCGAACCGACTCTGCCGTTACACGCGAGAGGAACAGGAGAAAATATTAGACACTCATCCCTTCTTTACGGGTATCTGTCCCGATTGCAAACATATCTTTACCACCAGTCCCGCCCTGCGAAAGACTTGGCAATGCCCGGAATGTGGCTGGCGAGAGAAAGATTAGCGCAAGTTCGGACTAGGAAGATTTTGCCCTCGGTTCGGTGCGAAAGAGAAGGTCACAGAACGCCCGCCGATGGGGTGACTGAATTTTTGGCGAGATTTCGATCGATGTAGAGATGGTGAGCCGAGAGACTCTTCGGTTGGCGAACAACCTACCAAGCTCCTCGACTCGGTTTGATTTTTGGATGCCGTCGCCAGCATCGCGGGAACAGGCTGGACTCTTTGCTGCACGCTCGACAGATTCCCACCTGCCAACTCCGACGATAAAGAGTACTCCCGGCACCGCACACCACGCGAAAACCGTTGTTGTTGTTGATGTTGTCGCGCCTATCGTTGTTGTTGCGGTAAGCGGAACGGCAGTTATTTGGATTGTTGTACCAAGAACCGCCCCGCGGTCGGGTTCGCCTGTCCCTTCTTCAATGCCTCACGAATGTGAGGGAACTGAATATCTGTTTTCTTAGTTGCCAGGTGTCACCGTGTTCTAGATGTGCCATCCAGCTAGTCAGCGCTCGTTCTACATCTTTCCATTCAATTGTACCGATGGCATAATCTTGTTGCAATCGTCTGAGTCTTCTCCTCCCGCGATGGAGGTTACTATTCCTGACACGAACTCGGTCAGGTAGAATACGAAAACCGAGGAAACTAGGACCGTATTTAGTGGCAAAAAGTTGACTTTTAATCGGGTGAATTTTTAGCCTCAGTTTTACCAAGTATTCTTCAATTTTACCTCTGGCTTCTGCGAGAAAATCTCGGTCATCGGCAAAGAGAGCAAAATCATCAACATACCTGACATACTTGGGAGTTCTAATAACTTCCTTGATAAAATGATCGAGTCCATTAAGATAAATATTAGCAAAAAACTGACTGGTTAAATTACCGATGGGCAGACCTCTTTTTCGTTCTAAAGGAGTCAGCAAGTCATCGCCAGGGAAGTAATCGATGACAGTTTCCTGTTCGTTGCTATTATCGATAATAGTATCGATCAACCAGAGGGTATCGGGACATTTAATTTTGCGCCGTATCAGTCCCTTAAGGATTTCATGGTCGAGGGAAGGAAAGTATTTCTTGATGTCGCACTGAAGGATATAAGAGCTAGAGCGGGCAAAGCTGATGAATCGCCTCAAAGCTCTATGAGTTCCAAATCCAACCCGATTGGCATAGGAATCCTGAATAAAAGTGCGCTCGAAAATAGGGGCGATGATATTACAAAGAGCGTGATGGACTACTCTATCCCGATAAGGTGCGGCCGATATCAGGCGACTTTTGGGGTCTATGATGTGGAAGGTTCGATAGGCTCCAGGATGATAATTTTTATCCTTTAGCTCCCTTTGCAATTGCATCAGTTCCCTTTCCAGATTAAAATTAAAATCTAGAACGTTATCCCTAAAACGCTTGCCCGATTGTGCTTTACGAGCGGCAAGAAATAGATTATCAAATTCGATAATTTGGGAATAGAGATTACCGTAACGCTTCATTTAAAGTTCCGATGATGACAATAAATTAATCTGGTTTTGCTTCTCGTTCACGTTGGGTTTTAATCCAGTTACCTAATTCTCCTCCCAATTCATCGATTAACTGACTGACGTATTCATAGCGTTTCAGATCGATCAACTTAAAATCTAATAAAAGTCGTGTCTGATGTCTGAGAACGGCTAACTCGGTGTTGATATATTCAAGTTTGGCAAGCTTACTTTTGGCAAATTTAGCCCTGATTAAATTCTCTAATATGTTATCGAAAATTTGGGTTAAAACCCCGTCGTTTTACGACGGCTTTAAGCTACAATGGAGAAAGCGATAACCAAGCTAAAAACTGAACCTTGACAACAGATAGTAGGGGGTTTCGTTCAGAAAAGACTTCAAATTCGGCCTT
>NZ_JADBRW010000422.1:0-7305 GCF_020247025.1 Microcystis sp. M109S1 | reverse complement strand
CTACCTCAAATTACCAGGTAAAGTTGGATTAGTTTATTGTGTTCGTCATCGGGAATTTGCAGGAACAATTAAAACTGTTACTATCTCAAAAAACCCAGACGGTAAATACTACGCTTCTATTTTAGTTGATGACGGATTAGATTCCGTGACGACATCAACGGATGGTAAAGCCATAGGAATCGATTTAGGACTTAATCATTTTGCTATTACCAGTAATGGCAGTAAATATGATAACCCTAAACATTTAGCTAAACATCAACGTAATCTAAAACGGAAACAACAAAAGTTATCGCGTAAAAAGAAAGGAAGTAACAACCGTCAAAAGGCTAGAGGTAAAGTAGCTAAAGTTCACTCTAAAATCTCAAGATGTCGTGAGGATTTTCTCCACAAGCTATCCCGTAAGATAGTTAACGAAAACCAAGTTATTGCTGTAGAAAACCTCAATGTTAAAGGCATGGTACGCAATCATAATTTAGCTAAGGCTATTAGTGATTGTAGTTGGGGAATGTTTTGTACAATGCTTAAATACAAGGCAGAATGGCAAGGAAAAACCTATATCGAAGTTGATAGGTTTTTTCCTAGTTCTAAAACTTGTCATGTCTGTCTAAATCAAGTGGGTAGTTTGCCGCTTGATGTTAGAATATGGACTTGTGAGCATTGCAAAACAATCCATGATCGTGACATAAATGCGGCAATAAATATTCGAGATGAAAGCTTACGGATATTGTCGTTAGGAACTAGCGATACTGCCTATAGAGGGGATGTCAGACCAAAAGCTGGGCGTAAGTCTGTCTTGAGGCAATCCCCCGTGAAATAGGAAGCTCTCAACGATCTTGAGAGTAGTTCACATATTGTCATTTACCCTAGCCAAAAACCGCATGATTAGCCATAGTTTACAAGGTCGTTTTCCCAGAAATAATTCCACCCGTCGGCTGCGAGCTTTCCTCCTAAGTCTTTTCGCTGTGGGTATGACCGCTTTACCCCTAAAAGCCGCTGAAGAAATTGAATTTGTCTATACTCCCCTCGTCTTTTCTGTATCGGTAGCATCCCTAGAAAATTTTGCTAAAGAAGGAAAGATTGATGCTAATTTAAAAAGATTTCTTGCCAGAACAACTCCCGAAGCAAGAGAGAAGTTTCGTGAGGCTTTATTAACAAAAATTGACATCGATCCTATTTTACTATCTCGTTTTTTTAATAGTGTGATGGGTGCTGATATGCTCTATCGTTTGGGCAAAGGCATCACCATTGAAGGGGGAATTAATGGTAAATATGCCCTGCGGGGTGCGCTTGTTAGTGCCGCTTTTGATCCGGGGGGATTAACCCTTTTAAATGTCCTGAAAAAATTCCCCAATAATATACAGTTACAGGGGGAAGAAATCCTCGGATTAGCTAAAACCATCGATTATGCGGTTTATGTGGCGGAAATATTTATCAAAGATATGCGCCTCTGGACTGCCGAGGAAACCGCTGCCGTTAAACCAGCGATTAATTATGCCAGTTTACCCGATTTGCGTCAGCGCGGTAGCTTTCAGGTAAAAAAAGAAGTTTGGAACCTAACCGATAGCAGTCGCAATCGCAGTTTATATGTGAATGTTTATATCCCGCAAACTTTCCGAGACGGTAAAACACCTGTAATTATTTTTTCCCACGGATTAGCCTCGCGACCAGAAGATTATGCCCAAGCAATTGAACATCTAGCTTCCTACGGATTTTTAGTAGCGGCACCGCAACACCCCGGCAGTGATACCCAATACCTACAAGGAATGTTAGGGGGGTATTATCGCAATATTTTTGATGGCAATGAGTTTATTAATCGACCCAAAGATATTAGCTTTGTCATCGATGAATTAGCAAGACGTAATGCTAGTCAATTTCAAGGTAAACTTGACCTAACTAATGTGGGAGTAGCGGGTCATTCCTTCGGGGGTTATGCGTCTCTAGCTGTTGCTGGCGCACAAATTGATTTTGATAATCTCGCCCAAGATTGTAATCGTCCTTACTCCGGGATTAATATCGCTATTTTACTGGAATGTCGCGCCCTAGAATTGCCTAGACAGGTCTATAATTTTCGTGATGAACGAGTCACGGCTGTCTTTGCAGCTAATCCCGTTAACCGCAGTATTTTTGGGGAAAAAGGTTTAAGTAAAATCTCGATTCCTGTCCTCTTGGGTTCCGGAAGTTATGACCCAGCAGCTAATCCAATTTTTGAACAGGCCATTCCTTTTACTTGGTTAAAAACGCCGGATAAATATCTGGCCATGGTGGAGGGACAAGCTCATGTAAATTTTACAGAATTGGATGCAGGAATGCAAAAAACCCTCGAGTCTGTGGTCAATATCACTTTACCCGATCAAAATTTAATCGAGAATTATACGGGAGCTTTATTGGTGGCTTTTTTTGAAGTTTATATTGCTGATAATGAAAAGTTTCGTCCTTTTCTTCTGTCTAGTTATGCAGAATATCTCAGTCAGGGACAAAAGTTTAAATTAGACTTTATTACTGCCGCTTCTGACCAGAAATTATCTCAATTAATTGAGAAATTGCGAGTACATCGGCAATAGGCAATAGGCAATAGACACTAATTGCCTTCAGTAGCTAATAACTGAAAAATCTCCCCACTGCCCATCTGCAAAAAAGATTCTTTTGAGTTGTATAATCTCTAAAGGATTAGCGTACTCAAGAAAAAAATTATTTCATGCTCAGGAAAATTAGACTATCATACTTTGGCTTAATTTTAGGCAGTATTTTAACGGTTATCGGGATTATCGGTTATGCCCAAGGTAACGCCACGGTCAATTTAGCGGGGTTTTTCTACGGATTACCGTTATTATTGGGAGGTTTAGCCCTAAAAGCTTCAGAAATCAAACCTATACCCTTCAGTCAACCCACTAGCCCCGAAATCTTGCAATTGCGCCAACAACAGGCTACTATCACCCAAACCAAACTTCGCAAGGATGTCACCCGCTATCGCTACGGACAAGAAGTGCATCTGGATGAAGCCCTAGAAAAGCTGGGATTAAGCCCCACGGACGAGGAAAGACCGACTTTAGTGGCAATTCGTGAAACTGCTGTTGATTCCGCCTATTGTCTCACCCTAGAATTTGAATCGCCCCTTTTACCCCTAGAAAAGTGGCTGGCAAAACAAGAAAAAATCGAAAGATACTTTGGACCGGGAATTAGAGCCGAAATTAAGCAAGTTGACGAGGAAAAAATTGATTTAGCCCTAATTACTATCCCTAACGCCTAAATGCTCACACCTATTCACTATGGCTTCCTAGCAATCGCTGCCGTGGCTGCCGGCTTAATTAATGCTCTTGCCGGTGGCGGTAGTCTGATTACTTTTCCGACGCTGATGGCGGTGGGTATCCCACCGGTAATGGCAAATGTGACTAATACCGTCGCTTTATGCCCCGGTTATCTGGGGGCAACTCTCGCCCAAAAAAAAGACCTGCACGGGCAACAAAAACGGATTCAGTTATTGCTACCATCGGCAGTTATTGGCGGCATTATCGGTGGTATTTTGCTGTTAAATAGCAGTGATCAAGTATTTGATCGCCTGATTCCTTTTCTGATTCTTTTAGCGGCAGCTTTATTGGCTTTTCAAGATACTTTACGCTCTTGGTTGCAGCGGCGACAGGGAGATAAAAAGGGCAATATCCCAGAAATTTGGGCGGTTTTACCCATCGCTCTCGCTTCAATTTATGGTGGTTATTTTGGGGCGGGTTTAGGGGTGATTGAGTTGGCAATTTTGGGCTTATTTCTCAAGGATAATCTCACGAGATTAAATGCTTTAAAACAGTTGCTTTCTTTGGTGGTTAACGTGGCGGCATCTTGGTTTTTTCTCTTTTCTAATCAGGTATATTGGTCGGCGGCGATAGTGATAGCAATTGGCTCTTTAATTGGGGGTTTATTGGGTGGAAAACTAGCTAGAATTATCTCTCCTAGTTATCTGCGCTGGACTGTGGTAATTCTGAGTATTATTACCGCTACAGTTTATTTTCTTCGTTAACAAAATGTTTGTCAATAAGGTGTTTTATTAATGGAGATTGATAGATTTTTTCCTAGTTCTCAAACCTGTTCTAATTGTCTCTATCATACCAAATCCACAAGGTGGGCGTAAGTCTATCTTCAGGCATTCCCCCGTGAGTTCAGAAGCCCCGACAATCTGGACCAGCGGGTAGTTCACCCTAAAAAGATTGTCCCACTTCTAAGACTTTCGTTTGCCCGTTGCGAGACAAAATAACCTGTTGACTACCAACTTCCACTAAAGTCCAACCGTTGATAAATTCCCCCGGAGAAATACGCATAGTTATCCCCTTATTATCAAATAAAGCCGAAGATTGATCGCCTAAATCCATCACCCCCACCAGGGTATTTTTAACCTGATTATTGGTAGGAATAACCGCTGCCAACGGCCGATTCACTTGGGGGGCAGCCGGTAATGGTGGCGCGGAAATGTCGGGATTTGGGGGTGTAACCGGGACAAGTTTGGCGGTAGTTGGAGGAGTTTGGGGATAAACGGGAACGTAAATTCTTTCTATGATCTGGGGACTATTATTAACCGGTAAATTCGCGGGGGGTGGTGGTGGAACTGTGGCTACCGGAGAAGGGTTATTTTGGGGATCAGGATCAAGATCGGGGGATGAAGTTTGACCTTGGCGATCGATAATAGCAAGGGATGATTGCAGATAGGCGATAAACTTTTGCTCTTCCTGGGAAATCGGGCCATTTTGAGAGACAGGGGCATTTTTTTGACTGATTAGCCATGCCACCACCCAACCTAGATAGACGCAAGCAATGACAAAAATAACTTTATCTAGGGGCATTCTCGGATTTTCTTCATAGCCCGCTGCCATATTTTTTGCACTCCTCGATCGCTGCTGTCGTTTCGATTCTAACAGGATAGCGCATTGCCAAAAACAATTTTTTAATTTCCCCAAATCCCCCTAGGGGGGATATAGTAGAAAGAGAATGATGTATCTTAATATAAGTAAAGTTTTGTAACAATTCTGAAATCCTTTGCTCAACTCTACCCTAGTCCCCAGCAATTCCGATCGCCTGAAACCCCTAGTCCCTAACTGGGAAAAATGTCAATCCGTCTTTTGGACAGCAGCATTTCTGGTATCAGTCCCCGTGTTCGTACAAGCGCCCCTAGTGCGCTACTATCCCGAAATTAGCCTAGGTTTAACCGTTTTCTGGGTGGGTTTAGGGATTTGGCTGCTCAAACAAGCAAAAATCAGTCTTTGGGGGGATTTACTTTTGGGCTTTAGTTGGAGTTGGTTAGCCGGTTCTCTGTACTGGGGTTGGTGGCGTTGGGAACCCTTGATCCATATTCCCATGGAAGCGATCGGGCTGCCCTTTGTTCTCTGGGGATTATGCAAAGGTCGCGGCAAAGTGGGCAATCTTTTCTATCTCGGTTCTTTGTTAGGAACCGCCATCACCGACCTATATTTCTATCTAACGGGACTAATTCCCTACTGGCGACAATTAATGACCGTGGAACTAGACCCCAACCTAGTAGCGCCAATATTTGATAACGCCTTGGCCCAAATACAGACCCCCTGGGGCATCAGTTGGGCGATCGTGCTGCTCAACCTGCTCTTAGCGATTGGTATCTATCCTTTGCAAAAACGGGTATACTATTGGTGGGCATTTAGCGGAGCCGTATTGAGTACAATTTTAGTCGATGGTTTATTTTGGATTACCGCTTCTCTGGCCTAAGGGTTTTCCTGGCTAATTCCCATTTCCACCTACCTACTTAGATATATGAAAATGTCTGGAATGTGAGGTATAAAATGTGTAGTTACCATCACCCATCTATTACTGCTGATCTACCCGTGGATATACTAGGACAAAATCCTTATTTACTACTCCATACCGAGAAGGGACAGCGTTTTTTCCCTCTCGTGGGGAGACCTTGCTGGACAATCGGACGGGGCAAAGATAACGATATCGTCATTAAAGATCACTGTATCTCTCGCAATCACGCTATTTTACAATCCACGGAAACAGGAGATTTTTATCTGATCGATCTCGGTAGTCGCAATGGAACTTTTGTTAATGGCAGAAGGGTAGCCATTCCCGTGACTATCCATGACAAAGATCGGATCACCTTTGGCAAAACCGCAGTGCAGTTCTATCGTCCTACTCTCAGTAATATAGGCAAGCAACCGCGCAATTTAGAATGGGATACCCCCACCTCCGCCCTCCATGAACGTCGCTTAACATCGGTGATGGTGGTGGATATACGAAATTTTACGGCTTTAACGAGGCAATTAGACGAAAAAGTGCTTTCTTCTCTGATTGGCAATTGGTTTCGCCATGCCGGGAGTATTATCCGCAGTTCCGGCAGTTGGGTAGATAAATATATTGGTGATGCGATCATGGCCATCTGGTTTCACGGCCAACAGGAAGTCAATCAAGACGATATCTTGCAAATTTTCCAAGCAATTACGCAAATATACAAGATGACCCGCGCCTTAAGCGAAGAATATCCCTTACCCTTTAAATTACGCATCGGTGCGGGAGTGAATACCGGTTATGCCATGGTGGGCAATACTGGCAGCGGTGAACATCCAGATTATACGGCGATCGGCGATACGGTCAACGCCGCTTTTCGTTTAGAGTCGGCTACTAAAGAAATGGGTAGGGATTTAGCCATCGGAACAACTACCTACAGTTATCTCATCGGTTTACCCCATCTCCACCAAGCTTTTGATCAACATACCGTCAGTCTGAAAGGATACGACGATAACACTATTACCTACGGAACCGCTTTCGATGACTTGGATCGTTTCCTCGATGCCAACAGTAGTGAGGAGATGACCGGAATTACAGGATTTGCCAGCAGTGTCGGTTTTCAGGATTGAAATTAAATGGCGGGTTGGGAGACGTTTCAGTGATCAGTGATCAGTAAACAGTAATCAGTGAAAAGACAGTAGGAAACTTCTATTTAGAGCTTGCTGAATAAATCTAAAAACCTTGTTTGGTAAGACTTTTAGACTTTTTGTCAATCAAAAAGTACCGGATATGGGAGTGATCAGGGGGAAAATTCAGGTACTTTTTCCCTGAAAATTAGGTAGTTGACCACCTGAAAATCGGTAAAACCCTACACCCTGCCCCCACGAAAAACTTTTTGCCGCAAACCCTACTTAGGGCTTGCGGCAAAAAGTACGGGCGAAGCATTCGGATAGAAAATCTACGGTTTCACCGATAGGTTATTGCCCGAATGCTTCGCCCCTACAGGACGCGGGCCGATGAAGACGCAAGGTTTTGAAGCACGATTCTCTCAAAATCTTGCACCTG
>NZ_JADBRW010000421.1:0-5743 GCF_020247025.1 Microcystis sp. M109S1 | reverse complement strand
CATACCACGGTTAAAAAACCATGTACTGTCTTACACAAAGTCCACAGACTTTCGCGACCTTTCAGAAGCCCGATTCCGTGTGTCCCACGGTACGGTTCTGACTAAACGCTTCTTGTACTTGTTGCGCGCGACTTTTTACCCAGACAAGCTTTTCTGAACGGAACCCCCTAAGCCGAGTTTTCAAGGTGCTGTCCGCCCACTTGGTTTTCGAGACGGTCTTTTTAATTCTAACGTAAAGCCAACCTAGAACGGCGGGGTTTCCCACCCAAAATTTTCGATGATTTTAATCCCGTTCAGTTAATTTTGTCTTTGATGTTTTCGATTGCGTCCTGGGCGGCGTTTTTCATGTCCTCCAACAAATTTTCTGCCTTATCTTTGACATCAGCTGCCACGTTCATTGCCGCTGCTTGTACCTGCTTTAATTCTCCTTCTGCTTTCATTTTCTCGTCGCCAGTTAATTCTCCAGCAGCCGATTGTACTTTCCCCTCGACATTTTTGGCAGCAGCCTTCATTTTGTCTTCGATGCTCATAAATTTTTCCTCGGTCAAGAAATTGTTATTGTTATTCTTATAACACAAATGCGGTAATTACTGCCCTTTAAAAACTTAAATAAATCTTAAGTTTTTGGGAATATAGCGGTTCTCGCATATGTGCGGCACACTTAAACCTTTGCTTATTAAGCTGCTCAGGATCGGCAATGTACCTCTTGTGAATCAGAAACGCTATAATTATTATTGGTTTCGCCATTGAGAGAGATGTATATCTGGCCAGGCTTGCGCTTATTGTTAATTTTTTTGCCGTTTAAAAAACTGAACAAATTTAACCATCGAATCACCAGAGCCTGCTGAAGCTTTCAGCCTCTATATATTTGCTAAATACAAAAATAATCTATTTTTAGGGCGAGGTAAAAGCAGCAATTACGGGATAATGATCGGAAGGAATAAGATTCAACCAACGAGAGCGATCAACTTTTGCCCAATCTAACTGCAAACGGCTATCATAATAAATTGTATCGATGGCTAAATAAGGGTTATCAGTGTAATTATTAAAGCTCATTTGTTCGGCTAATTCCAAATCTGCTAAAGCGTCCTTTAATTTAATTTCTGACTGGAGAGGTTGAGTTAAAATCTGACGGGGTAATTGCTGAGAATTAACATTAAAATCACCCGTTAAAAATAGGTAATCTTTTGTTAAATCTAGTTGACAAAAATGCTCTTGTATGCACTTAGCCCCTAAGTCCTTAGCTTTGTCGCTATAGTAATCGAGATGGGTATTATAAAACTGCAAAGTTTGCCCCTCAAGAGTGCCAAATTTAGCCCCCGTTACCATGCGGGGATAAGGATTACCCCAAGCTTCAGTGATACTGCCAATAATATCGGGAGTTTCTGATAGCCAAAATTCGTATATTTCCAAACATTTTAACCGACTTGGTTGATATAAAATCGCACAATGTTCATCTAATCCTGTCCCCCTGCGATCGCTGCCTAAACTTTGGTATTTTGGCAATAAACGGTGTAGATCCAATAATTGATTAGCGCGAGCTTCCTGAGTACCAATTATATCGGGAGAATAGTGAGCAATTAAAGCCGCTACTGCTTCCCTTCTTACTCGCCAATTACGCTCATCGGGATCGGGTTTATCGTAGCGAATATTAAAGGACATTGCTGTTAGTTTCATAGGAAAATGTAGAATGAGGAAGGGAATAGGAAGTGGGGAGTTTTTTCAGTGAACAGTAATCAGTAATCAGTAAGCTGAAAACTCACATCTGATAACTGAAAACTCACATCTGATAACTGAAAACTCACATCTGATAACTGAAAACTCACATCTGATAACTGAAAACTCACATCTGATAACTGAAAACTCACATCTGATAACTGATAATTAATTATCAGGATTTTTTGGCAATTGTCCAAAAGGGAAAAGTTTGACTGGGATTGATGATAACTCCCGTGATGCCATTGCGAGCAAAAGCGTATTCCTTGGTTTGCCAAAGGGGAATATAGGGAACTTCATCGGCGAGAATTTCTTGAATTTTGGCAAAAATTTGCTTTCTTTTGGCTGGGTTACTTTCCCGACGGGATTGTGCGATTAATTGATTCATTTCTTGACTATAAAAAAATGAGCCTTGACTTTGCGCTCCTCCCTCTTCGCAGCCAGTGTCTGGGGAACCTTTAGCACAATCTAAAAAGGGATAAATATAGTTATCTGCATCCAAAAAATCGGGATACCAATTAGATAGGGCAGTGGTATAAAGTCCCCGGCCAATATTACGGAAAAATGCCGCTCCTAGGATACTATTGGGTTCAAATTGAATCCTATTATCTAAATCCCGTTTTGATAGGGCTTTCATCACTGCCGCCACGCTGCTGGAAGTGATCGATCCCGAGGAGTGCCAAACTTCTACAATTGCTGGGTTTTCTTGACTATAACCAGCGGCTTTTAGTAATTGTTTTGCTTGCTCTATATTATGGTTGCCATAGCGCTCTTTAAACACCGGTTGTGACTCGGAAAAAGTAGTAGGAATGAGACTAAAAAGAGGGATGCCTTGACCTTGTAAAATGCGCTCATTAAGTAAATCTCGATCGACTAGAGAAGCAATGGCTTGTCGCACTAAAATATTATTGGTGGGTTCACTTTTGAGATTGACGCTCATAAAGTTAATTGCTGCCCCAGAAGATTCGAGCGCTTGCCATTTTCCCTGCGCCGCTTCTGTGCGTAATTTTCTCACTTGAGGAGGGAGTAAAGATTGATAGGCAATATCCACCGCACCCGTTTGAAAACCGTTGAATAAATTGGCAGGATTCGAGAGATAAATTTGCACATTAACTCCCTTATTTTTGGCTGGTTCTCCCCAATAGCGATCGAAGGCTTCTAAACTAAAAGAATCGCTAGTAACTGCTTTTAATTGATAATGTCCTGTGCCGATAAATTCTTCCGGTTTAAATTTACCCTCGCCAATTTGATAAAATTTGGGTGAAACTGCACAGGCTCCTGGGTAAGCTAAAAGAGCGGGAAAGGCGGCAAAAGGTCTGGTTAATTTAATAGTAATTTCGTCTTCTTTGGTAGCGGTGATCCTATCAATTGTATCCCGGAGAAGAAAGGAAGGTTCACCACCATTTTTGATAAATCTTTCTAAGGAAAACTTCATCGCCTCTGCGTTAAAAACCGTGCCATCATGAAAAATAACTCCTCGACGTACTGGGATAGTATAAGTCAAACCATCGGGGCTAATTTTGGGTAATTCCGTGGCCAGGAGAGGCTTTAAATTAGTGGTTCCTTCTGCGTAGGTGTAGAGAGTTTCACCGAGATTATAAATAATAAAAAGTCCTGCTAACTCATAACTATCGGCAGGATCGATCGAGCGTGGTTTTAGGGTTGTCCCGATCATCAGGCGATCGCTATCTCGTTGTGGTAAATTGGAATTAGTGGACTGACAGCCCACGGTCAGAAGAAGACAGAGGCAAAATAAACTTAAATAGCGGTAAAGTTGGCGTAAAGGTCTCATCGATGGCGATTAACGGCAGCTAGGTATCAATCAATCCTATCATTTTTGAGGATAATCTTTTTCCCTAGGTTCCCTTAAGGAACTAGGTTGATTGCTTAATTGGTTGGGTAAAATTCTTCAATAACTGGACTGATTACCCGGAAAATTAAATTAAATTTTCTGGTCGAGAATGGCAAAAACTTGATAAATTTGGCCAAGAAGAAGAGCCAGGGACGAAAAGGTGTTAAATGGTTCAGGATAGCTGGAGCTATGGAGGCAGATAAACAGGGGAATGGGTCAGATTTTTAAGCCTAGATCAGGTTCCCGCAACGAATTAGAAACTCATCTTCTTTTATAAACCTCTTGCATAATTAATTTTTGGCTCTTCTGGTTTCTGTGTGGAAACGAGGTCTATACTGATAGAATATCCGCAAAATAGTCCTAAAAGTCTTGTCCAATAAGCACTTCAGGATTCCATAAGCAAAAATTATCACACAAAGTCGAGGAGAGCCTAATTTTTCAGAGTTCAAAAACGGCAAAAATAAGGATTAAATGGCATAAAGTCTATAAATAGACCATTTAACTGATTATTATTCATTCTTAATTCTCCTGACTACTGACTACTGGCTACTGACTCCTAACCCTAACAACAATTTTTGATTTTTACAAGAGGTCTTATCTATCAGCCATTTAGGTTAATCCTGTCCCTTCTAAACAAGCTCGATCGAAAATTGCCCCCGTGGTTACTGCCGAGGCTAAACTAGCACAAAGAAGATTGGCATTAGTAAAATTTGTTCCCCGTAAAACCGCCCCGAAAAAAATTGCTTCCTCTAAATCAGTTGCCGACAGATCTGCCCCAGAAAGATTAGCGCTAGTAAAATCCGCTTGGGTTAAAATCGCCCCGACAAAACTCACTCCCCGGCCATCGACACCGCGAAAATCCGCCCCGGACAAATCTAGATGATTAAAAACCGCTCCGGCTAAAAAAGCGCCGGCCAAACTTGCCCCAGTCACGATCGCATCGAGGAGAATTGCCCCGCGTAAATCGGCATTACGAAAATCTGCTCCCCTTAAATTTGCCCCTGTCAGGTCAGCACCGCGTAAATTTGCCCGTAAATTCGCCCCTGCTAGGTCTGCACCCGCTAAATCAGCCCCTGACAAGTTCATGCCCGCTAAATCTTTTATCTGACCCTGACGAATTGCTAATAAATCAATACTGGGAAAAGTCATGTTCAGCCACGGTTAAATACTGTAAAAATATCTTAGAATATTCGTAAACCTTTGTTAAGAAAGCGCTCCATGTCCCTAGAGCTATTATCCCTAGAAAATATTGAAGAAATCGCCCACCAATACGGATACTGGGCAGTATTTATCGGCATCACCCTCGAAAATATGGGGATTCCCATCCCGGGAGAAACCATCACCATTGTGGGCGGCTTCCTTGCCGGTAGCGGTGATTTGAACTATTGGTTAGTTTTAGTCAGCGCAATTACAGGAGCAGTTTTAGGCGATAATTTTGGCTATTGGCTCGGTCGCGCCGGGGGTTGGCCGTTTTTGTTAAAAGTTGGCAAATTCTTTCGGATTCCACCTCAAAAACTAGAATTAGCCAAGGATCAATTTAGTAAAAATGCACCCCGGGCGGTCTTTTTCGGTCGTTTCGTGGCCCTGTTAAGAATCTTTGCAGGTCCAATGGCGGGAATTGCCCGAATGCCCTACGGTCGCTTTTTCCTCTGTAATCTCGGTGGAGCAACGGTGTGGGCGACGATTATGGTGACATTATCCTTCTTTTTAGGCCGTTTGTTCCCCTTGCACCAGTTAGTCAGTTCTATGGCTCGTTTTGGTATCTTGGCTTTAATTATCGTCCTGGCCTGGACAATTATCCACCCCATCCTTGAGTCACGGAAAACGGCGGTTTAAGCCCGTCATTTCAGTTATCAGTGATCAGTTATCAGTTATAAACGGCAAAATTAAGGATTAAATTGTATAAAATCTGTAAATAGACCATTTAGTTAATTATTATTCATCCTTAATTCTCCTGACTACTGGCTACTGACTCCTAAGCCTAACAACAATTTTTGATTTTTTTACAAGAGGTCTAGTGACTAAGCTGTACTGAATGGGACTTAGGCGTTTTCGGTCAGCAAAAAAGGCTCAAACCATTACGGGACAAAGGGTTAACCTCGATTTATGATTTTCCTTGATATATCTGGGTTTCAGCGATTTTGGGCTTGGTCGAAGTAAATCCCAAGCGGGGAT
>NZ_JADBRW010000420.1:0-21945 GCF_020247025.1 Microcystis sp. M109S1 | reverse complement strand
CTTGTTCGGGTGTGGGGTAAAATCGGAACCAATAGGCTTTCTCCATGTCTTACATTCTAGCATATATCGTGTAAATGCGCTAGTATTTAACAGTAAAGCCGTCGTAGAACGACGGGGTTTCAGACCCAAAATTTTCGATGACACTTGCCCCTAAGTACAGTTGGCCAAAACCGCGCGCACTTGTCGAGAATGCCTCTACTTTCTCAGGAGAAATTCTGTCTAAGCAAGTAATCTCGGTGAACCAAGAATCCCCAAGACTTTAGGCTGGGGAGTGTTAAAAAATTGTTATGGCTAGGGGATCTTTAAGATTGCTTCGAGGGCTTTGGTGATACAATGAGCCGTTAACTAGCTATCTCTCGGTGGCATGGAGAGCCAAATTGTCAGGAGGTCGAAGCGTGAAAACTCGGTTGCGTTGGTTTTGGGTGGCTTTAGGGGCATTTCTTGCAATTATTGGCGAGGAATTCTTGAGAAAGCTGCTGGCACTCTCTCTCTGTGGCGTTTTTCTGTTGAGTTACTGTCTGCCTGATGCTAAATATAGCGCTTCTGTCGTGGCTCAAACTCCACAACCGGCTATTGGGCAATCTCAAACAGAGCAGAAAATTGATAATTATTTTAGCCCCATTCAACCAGATGGTACACCCAAATTAGGGATCGATCGCTGGTGGGCAACCGCAGGAGTAGATAAGGAAATTACAGTTAATTGGACGGTAGAGATTAGGGAAAAAGGCGATTATTACTTAAATTTTCCTGTATCAAAAATTAACAAGAACACTAAAGTCATTGTTTTAGATTCATCGAATAATGTCTTAAACACAATTAAAACTCCTATTGCACCTGCTTATTCAGGCTTAACAGTATGGCGGTTAAAAAAAGAGGATAAAGATCAGGATTTAGAAGCAGGTGTTTATACGTTAAGAATTGAGAATTTTTCTGTTCCTGTAGAGCCAGTTGTGGAAGAAGTAAAATTGGCATTAGGAACAATAAAAACCACTCCTTTGAGGACTGACGGTTTTGGCTATGATTATCAATTTAATATGACAAACGAGCTAAAAACTCTTTTTATTACTGATAGTCAAGAAGTTAATCAAAAATATCTAATTAAGGTCAAGGAAAAATCTTATAATCCCCAAAATCAAGGTAATATCTTTACAGAATATGTAGCAAAAAAAGAATTATCCAAATCGCAATTGATTAACTATTTTACTCCCATTTTAAGCTTTGAACCAAAAGACGAAGCTCAATTCCCTCTAGATGTCAATCGCACGACTTGGGAAAAATCTAAATCTAAGAAAAGCCAATTATTACCAAAAGGCGATTCCCAAGGATTTTTGGATCTGAGTGAATTTAAAAATAAAAAGATCACGGACACTAAATTTGCTAAAATTTATGCTTCTGTTGTTGAAAAGGAATGGCAAGATCAAAAATCTAAGCAAAGAATTAGCGAACTAGCCATTAACTATTATTTTCACTATTCCCAGAGTAATTGGAAAGATCATGGTGGATTCAATAATCATGAAGGAGACTGGGAAGGCATTACATTATTCTTACGAAAGGACGTTGATAATAGATATTATCCCTGTCGGATTGCCTTTGCACAGCACGTCAGCTTTGCTAGGGATATTCTTGATTTTCTGAAAAAAGTTCTTGGTGAAATACCATTTTTAGATGACTTGACTAAAGGAAAACTAGAAGAATGGAAAGGAGGTCAAGTTGTTGAATGGTCGAATCTAAAACTTAGGCTTGGTGATGATATATATAATGTCACAAATGTGGCACAAAATCCCACCAAAACCCAAATCTATCAGCCGGTGGTCTATGTGGGTTTGGGAGGTCATGCGAGTTATCCAGATGGAGGTTCAACGAATTATAAAATACAAAATCCCAATCAAATCGGTTCTACGTCTCACGGTACAGGAATTGAATATCATCGCGGTGGAAATGACATTAACTTAAGAGGTAAAGTTGAATATTTACCGCGTGTTGGTAAGGGGATTAATACTAAAGAAATACAAGGAAAAGAATGGTTGCTCTATCCTGGAACTTGGGGGAATCCGAAAAATTGTAGTAATTTAACATGGCCAATAGATATGGGTTGTCCCAGCGCACCTCAAGGACCTGTATTTATAGATGTCAAGTTAGTGGGTATAGGTTCCCGAAGTGAAGGATTAGGACAACGTTGGTTAGATCCTTGGGAATGGTCAAAAAACTTTGAAGGTGCTAATAAGATTAAAGATTGTCCGCCGCCTCAAGAAGAACCCAAACCAGAACCCACCCCCGATATTCCCCGTAAACCGGACGGAAATACAGGCATTATTTATGGAGACCCTCATATTGTCACCTTTGATGGCTTACGCAATAGTTTTCAAGCGGTAGGCGAGTTTATTCTGGCGAAATCTGAACGAGGAGATTTTGAAGTACAAGGTCGTTTTAAGGGGGTGGGAGATAATGCTTCTTTACCCTCAGCAGTAGCCATCAAAGCGGGTGGTGAACGAATTGGAATTTATCAAGGAAAGCTCAAAATTAATGCTCGAAATGTTAATGAAGCTAGTTTTCCCATTGTGCTTGAAGGTGGTGCAAGGGTAGATAAAAATGGGGGTGAATATAGAATCATCGCCCCCACCGGGGAATGGGTAGAAGTGTCAGGAAGTTCGGTCTTAACGATTAAGGTGACAGTCCCCAAATCTCGACTCTCAAAGATGTATGGTCTCCTCGGCAACTACAATAATAACCCAAACGATGATATGAAAACTCGCCAAGGAAAGGTTGTCGGTATTAATCCTAATTACGATCAACTGTACAAGGAGTATGGCAATAGTTGGCGTATTCCTCAGCCAGAGTCTTTATTTGCTTATGAAGTCGGGGAAACTACAGCAACTTTTACGAATTTGAATTTCCCGAAAAAGGTGTTGACTTTAGCGGATTTTACGACGCAACAGAAACAGGAAGCGGAAAGGGTTTGTCGTACCGCAGGGGTGACTGCTTCTGCTATGTTAGAATCCTGTATGTTTGATGTGTTGGTGACAGGCGATCGATCTTTTGCTAATGTTTCTGCTTATGTTCAGTCAGAGGTTAAGGTGACAGCAAATGTTACGCCAATAATCTCGGCAATCACTGAAACACTAAAGCCAAAACCTGCGGTTCCTTCCAAGCTAATTTCATCAGCTACAGGCATAAATTATAGGAAGTTGAGAGATTTGTTAAAAGCAGGAAATTGGAGAGTCGCAAATACTGAAACAATAAGATTAACGTTTAGTGCGGTATCTGGCATTTCAATCCCGAGATCTAGTTCTCCATTAAATGTCTGGGCACAATTTCCCTGTGAGGATCTACGTATTATCAATCAACTTTGGTCACACTACAGTAACGGTAAGTTTGGCTTCAACGTTCAGAGAAAAATTTATGAGAGTCTTGGTAGCACAGAAAAATATAATCAAGCAGTGATGAAAGAATTCCACATTCGTATCGGACGAACAATAAAAGGAGGATTTGGGGAACCTAGAGACCTGATTGACGAAAATATTACCCCTGCTACCCCTGTAGGACACCTACCCGGATTTCAAGGGGGTTGGGGAATAAAACATATAATTTTACGTCTGGAGTGTAACTTATAGAATTTAAAAAATTCAGGTGATTTTGTAATCTTAGTGCGATCGCTGATCTTGTAGGTTGGGTTGAGGAACGAAACCCAACACAACTAACGGTTACTTTTTTTAACGTCAACTCAACTACTCAACTGTCAACAAAAATGTTTCAATTTAATTAAGTTTTCTCAGAGGACAAAACCATGAAACTACCTAACTCCCAAAATCTGTTAATTGCTTCCTTATTAGGATTGTCAGCGCTTTTTGCTGGTTCTTATCCCTTGGTTAAAGCACAATCAGTAAAAAATATTCCTTTTGAAGTTTGCTTTAACTCAGATAGTTTTGTTAGACCAAGTAGAGAAGAATATACCAAATTCATCAAACAAGACGAATACTTAAGCTATAGAGTTAACACTTATTTGGGTAACATTTCTAATTTATTTGATAATTATAATGATTATTGGAGCGCAGATATTCTTTTTTTTAGTTCTTATTATGGTCTTAGTGGAGGAAAGGACATGGAAATCTTTTCGGGAATTGAGTATATAAGAAGGCGCGATAAAAATGCAGGTTTAGGTATAGGCAGATGCTGGGATAGATTCGCCGAAACAAATGGGTATGGCAAACCAAACTCACACAACGAAGTTAGATTAATTAAGTATAAATTAAGACAAATCAGATGGGTAAACAATAAATATATTTTCGTCGTGGAGCCTCGTAAAACCGGATTGCAAATTCTCCACTTCCGCCAAGCTGGCCAAGATTTAGCTAATCCCATTGAAGTTATAGATACAAAAGGTCGCTTTTTAGGCAAGTGTCAATCTACTTGTCAACTCAAAAAGTAATTCGAGATAATGAAAGCACTTAAACGTCAACTCAAATACTCAACTGCTAACAAAAACGTTTGATTTTAATTAAGTTTTCTCAGAGGACAAAGCCATGAAACTATTTAACTCCCAAAATCTTTTAAGTGCTTCCTTATGTTCCTTATTAGGATTGTTAACGCTTTTTGCTGGTTCCTATCCTTTGGTTAAAGCACAATCAGAACCAAAGCCAGGCTGTCAAGCTACTGTTGATAAAATTCTTCAAGAAATTCGTTCTAAAGGGGTTAGAAGAGTTGAATTTAGTGTTTCTAAGGGAACGGCTAATAGTTATAGGACAGGAAATCCAACAACCAGAACTGATGTATTAGATGTTGTTCTAATCGATGATGTAGGTGCTACTACAAGTAATGGAATTGCCATCGGTAATATTTTCGCATCACCAAAGCTTTTAAATAATTGGGCTAACCAAATCGTTAAAAACTGTAGCAATACAGCTATAGTAAGTTTTGGGATATCGCAATCAGATATAAGTATAAATTATTATATTCAACAAGATGGTACAACTATAAAAGAAAAATGCTCTCAACTAGACAATACCTCGGAACCCATTCCTTGGGGATATGGTACCATACCGCATTGCCTCACATCGGAAAACACAAAATAATCAAGTAGATTTCAAGCTATGTAGCGTGGGTTGAGGAACGAAACCCAACACAACCAACGGTTACTTTTTTTAACGTCAATTCAACTGTCAACAAAAATGTTTCATTTTAAGTAAGTTTCCTCAGAGGACAAAACCATGAAACCACTTAACTCCCAAAATCTGTTAATTGCTTCCTTATTAGGATTGTCAACGCTTTTTGCTGGTTTTTATCCTTTGGTTAAAGCACAATCAGAACCAAAGCTAGGCTGTCAAGCTACTGTCAATAAAGTCCTTGAAGAAATTAGCTCAAAGGGAGTTAGAAGAACTTGGTTTAAGCTTTATAAGGGAAGAGCTAATGAAAATAACACGGGTAATCCAACTAACAGAACAGACGAGTTAGAAATAATTTTAAGTGCTTGGGATTTTACTAAAAAACCTACTTTTGATTCTCGAAGTCAATCCATTATTGATAATATCATGGGTTCTAAAAGTTTATTGAAAAGTTGGGCAGATAGAATTGTCGCTAATTGTAGCAATACAGCGATAGTTGGTTTTGGTAATGATCAATCAGATTGGGGTGAAGATTACTACATTCAATCTGATGGAACGACAAAATTAAATAAGTGTGTTCCTGCTGGGACACACGGACTATTACCTTGGGGGGTTTCACCCTGCCTATGAAAATATAGCGGTATTCAGTAAGTTTTAGCATATAATAAGTCTAGGCGCGTAGCTTTAGTTAAGGTACGAAACCCAACAATTACCGCCTATTGAACTTAACGTCTAGTTTCGCATAACCAAGATCCTCATCATACTTGATATAATGAGATTACAGACTGTTTTTATTCAACTAAGAGACATGAAATCTATGATAACAATACCTATAACCCTAGAACAACTCATTTCTGTCATTCAACAATTACAGCCCAGTGAGCGTACAAAAATAGCCAAAGCTTTAATTGAAGTAGAGCTACAGTCAGATTTAAAAGCTTTAATTACAGAACTCTATAATCAAGATCCAGTAGATGAAGTTACCGATAATGATATTATGCAAGAAATTCAAGCTGTACGTCAAGCAAAAATTAAATAAACATGACATTACGAGTAGTTATTGATACGAATATTTGGATTCGTATTTTGCTAAAAGGACGAGTTACACTACCCATACTAGAAGCATTTAATGAGAAAAACTTTCAACTAATTATCAGTCAAGTTCTTTTCGATGAATTTCATGAAGTTTGGAATCGACCTAGACTCAAAAAATATATTGACATCAATCAAGCTTTACGACTAGAAAAACAGTTAAGAAGTCGCTCAATCTGGGTTGAAACCAAAACGATTCCTCCTCATTGCCGAGATCCTAAAGACTTACCTATTTTATCTACAGCTATTGATGGAGAAGCAAATATTATTGTATCTGGAGATGATGATTTACGGGCTGATGAAGAATTAAGAAGAGCAATGCAACTATATAGCATCAAATTGTTAGGTGTTAATTCTTTCTTAGAATGTTTAACAGAATAAATGTGATCGCCTATTTTATAATGATAATGCGATCGCTGATATTTTAGATATATTAACAGAGTGCGATCGCTGATCTTGTAGGTTGGGTTAAGGCACGAAACCTAACATAACCGACGATTACTTTTTTAACGTCAACCTAACTACTCAACTGCCAACAAAAATGTTTCATTTTAATTAAGTTTTCTCAGAGGACAAAACCATGAAACTACTTATGATATTATGGAATATGTAGCCGCCCAATATCCGCCAAATTCATTCGTGGTCTTTTCAACTTAACCAATGAGCAAATCAAGGATGTGATCGCCATTCTGGTAATTTAGCTGATGAGGTAAACTAATGTTAGATTTTCACCTATCTGTTCAACCCAAAACCGAACAGCGATTAAAAATAATTTTAAGTTCTGTAGAAGATGAAGAAAGTTTTGCTCAAAGTATTATTGATGATCAGATAGTAAGATTGCAAAGAGCAATTTTAAATTTAAGATTAGACTTAAGAGTTTTTGAGCAGAAATATCAGATAACATCTGAAAAATTTTATCAAGAATTTTCTCAAGGTATCTTAGCGGATGAAGAAGATTTTATGATTTGGGCTGGATTGTGTGAAATGCTCGGACAAAATGAAATTCAACTTCAAAAGTTAAGATGATTGAAGCCTATTTTTTGCAAATCGAAACAATCCTTCAATCCTTTCCTAATATACGCTTTGTTTCGCTAACAAAAAAAATTTACAATACGAATCAAGGTTATATTAGTGTTTCAATTATTTTTGAAAACAATCATCGTCTAGATTTTATTGAAGTAAAAAATACTGATGTAAAAGCCAAAATAAAATATCGTTATCATTATATGGATGAGCATCAAGTAATGATTTTTCGTTATGATAATGCTCCTCACCATACCGAAATTAAAACTTTTCCGCATCATAAACATGAGATTGAGGGCGTTAAGGCAAGTCCAGAGCCAACTCTTGACGATGTACTTTTGGAAATTGCCCAAAAACAAAGGGACTTATCGTCTTTATGATCAGCTTCGATTGGATTAGCCGAAGTTCGATCGCAGCTCTTGTAGTTGAGGAACGAAACCCAACACAACCAACAGTTACTTTTTTAACGTCAACTCAACTACTCAACTGCAAACAAAAATGTTTCATTTTAATTAAGTTTCCTCAGAGGACAAAACCATGAAACTACTTAACTCCCAAAATCTCTTAATTGCTTCCTTATTAGGATTGTCAACGGTTTTAGCTAATTCCTATCCTTTGGTTAAAGCACAATCAGAACCAAAGCTAGGCTGTCAAGCTACTGTTGATAAAATCCTTCAAGAAATTCGTTCAAAGGGAGTTAGAAGGGTTAAGTTTGAAATTTATAAAGGAGTAGCCAATGAAGATAGAACAGGAAATCCAACAAATAAAACTGATGTATTAGCTATTGTTTTGAGTTCTTATTACAGTGAAACTCGTACTAATAGTGATTCCAGAAGTCAATACATTATTGACAATATCATGAACTCTACAACTTTAATGAAAAGTTTTGCGGATAAAATTGTTGTCAATTGTAGTAATACAGCGATAGTTTCATTTGGAATGGATGGGTCAGATTGGGTTAAAAGTTACTACATTCAGTCTGATGGAACGACAAAATTGAATAAATGTGTTAAACCAGAAAATGCACCTAATCCTCTTCCTTGGGGATTATCAATATGTCTATAAAATTATGACGAAGTGTAACTTTTCCTTATCATCTTAAAAGATAAAACCATGAAAATCAAATTTAACCTGACTCAAATATTCTATACTTTCAGCTTACTAGCTTTGATAACTAGCCAACAAATAGAAGGTAGCATTTTAGAGTAATTTAAGTCAAAATAGAGTGTTGAACAACATAACTTGCATTATGGACATTACTATTCACTTTGGTAAACAATGAATACTCCTATTTAATTTCACGCTCTAAAATCAATTCAACAGTCTTATAAAGTGGTTCAATTTTTGTTGCGATGATATCCCAAACAATCTTAGGATTAACCATAAAGTAACCATGAGCAATAATATCCCTTAAACCACCAATTTTTCGCCATGCAGTCTCAGGATATTTTCGCCTAATCTCATCAGGAATTTGCTTAGCTGCTTCGCCAATAATTTGCAAATTATGAACGACTGCATCAAAAGTTTTATTATCCTCAATTAAATCATCATAGTTCATCCCTGCTGTATAATCTTGAATTTTTTGAATACTACTCAAAATATCAGTTAAATAAAGCCTCAGATCACGAGACATAAACCGTTTCCTCTAAAATACGTTCTCGAATCTGGGGTTTAATATCTTCCTTGATTACTAAATCAATTTTGCGCTTAAATAAATCCTCAAGTAAAAATTTTAAATCCATATAATTATCAAAAGTTACATCTCCTTTAAATTCTACCAATAAATCTAGATCACTATTAGCTGTCGCTTCACCCCTAACAAAAGAACCAAAAACTCCTAAACTTTTAACTTGATATTTTAACTTTAGACTCTCTAGGTAGCTTTTCAAAACATCAAAGATTTGTTCAAAATCAGATTTGTTTGTTGTCATTTTAATCTCCAGGAAATATTCTCGAAATTACTTAAAAATTAACCTAAATTTTGATGAGTGCGATCGCTGCTCTTGTAGGTTAGGTTAAGGCACGAAACCCAACACAACCAATGGTTACTTTTTTTACGTCAACCTAACTACTGGATTGTTCCTACTAAATAAGGCAATAGAAAATCTCGCGCTTAGATTGCTTCGCTATCGCTCGTAATGACAATCATAATGTACTATTTTAGCTGAAACAGTCCACTAGAAGATGGCGATCTTTAGGGAATAAAAATTCGACCGACTCCCATGTAGTTGTCGAGATCAAACAAAATCTCAATCAGACGAGTGGCACAGTTTTGCCGATAGCGGCCCTCATCAAATCGATCAGGATTCCCAATTGTCAAAATTGGTAAGGAAGTTGGCGTATTCTCTTCCCGTATTGTCTGTTCTAGAGAATCGTCTCCCTTCATATTCCGATTCGCTGTAATCAAAATCATCTGGTTGGTTTGGGCAAATTGCCAAACGACGCGATCGCTACTATCCATCGGCAACCCAACTTCCTGAAAGGTGAAGAAGCGGATGGTTAATAGGTCAAGCCATCCTTCAGCCGAAAGAGTTCCCCAGAACAAAACAGCATCACCTGTTAAGTTGTAATCAATTAAGAAATTCATCATTCGGCTTCAATCCGGGCTTTCCAGGCTTGAAGTTTGGCACGCAGGGCTTCCTGACCTGGCTTTGGGGGCATCGCTGCGATCTTGGCAAATCGTTCACGATTTCGCTCTTCCCAATATTGCCGAATCTCCGCAGCTGTTTGCAGGCATTCTTGGTATTCTGCTTCAACCTCAGCGCGATGGGTATCAATATATTCTAGGGCTAAACGAATCTGCTCATCATTAAGACCGAGTTTTTCACGGATCAGCTTGGATGGGTAATGAGCCTTCCGATAGTCCATTACGTCATAAAGAGTGATGCGTGTACCTGAAATGGTCAATCCACGCTCTGTACGAATGATTGTTGCTTGCCCACCTGATGCCAGAGTCATATCGAATGCTCCTACAAGATTAACTCCATGATACCTGATAAAAAGCTCAAGCTAGATTCAGGATACTGGACTGTTTCAGCTAAAATGAGGCAAGAGAAAATCTCGCGATTAGATTGCTTCGCTATCGCTCGCAATGACAATCATAATGTACTATTTTAGCTGAAACAGGGTGTAGGTTGGCTTAATGTGCGAAACCCAACACAACCAACAGTTAACAAAAACGTTTGATTTTAATTAAGTTTTCTCAGAGGACAAAGCCATGAAACTATTTAACTCCCAAAATCTTTTAAGTGCTTCCTTATTAGGATTGTCAACGCTTTTTGCTGGTTCCTTTCCTTTGGTTAAAGCACAATCAGTAAAAAATGTTCCTTTTGAAGTTTGCTTTAATTCAGATACTTTTGTCAGACCAAGTGCAAGAGAACAAATTAACCTAATAAGAAGAAATAGTCATAGAATTGGTACTAATACAACCGATGCAGAAATACTTAATGATGGACGTTGGAAAAGTGATATATTAACTTTTTCAGAATATTATGGAGCCAGCGGAGGAGGAGATTTAATCTTATTTTCAGGGGTTTGGTCTGTGGATGGAATATACAAATGCTCCGATAAATTCGCTGAAACCAATTCAATAGGAAGACCTAATCCACAAACTCAAGTCAGATTGTTTAAGTATAAACTCAAACAAATTAAATGGACAAACAATAAATATATTTTTGTAGTAGAACCTCGTAGTAAGGGACTGCAAATTCTTCACTATCGCAAAACTCAGCAACATTTAGCATCAAAGAAACCTTTTCCGATTGTAGTCATAGATATAAAGGGTAATACTTTAGGGAAATGTGGCACTGTTTATTATTGTGAATTTCAACTTAAAAAATAAAGAACAACAGCGTGTAGGTTTGATTAAGGCACAAAACCCAACACAACCAAAGGTTACTTTTTTTAACGCCAACTCAACCTTCAATCGCTTGAGCCGTGCTTTGATAACTGATACCACCTGTCAAGCCCCATTATATCTGTTGAAGTTTTTGCTTGTGTCAATCAAAGCGGCGATCGCCTTATAATATCTGGTAGCCATTTTGGGGATTTGGTGCGTTACTGCGGCGAAAAAACCCGATCCCTCCTCCCCAAAGACGTAGAAGAGAGCGGCTACTCCGAGAGAGCGGTATCCATCGTCTCAGTCTTGAGTGGAATGTACCGTCATTCCCATCGGATGGTGGTTTGTACGATGTCCGACTTATTTGGGGTGAAGATGTCTCTGGGGACAGTCAATCGTCTGAGAAAGGAAGGAAGTGAGGCACTATCAGCCCTCTGTGGCGGAAGCCGAAGCCTACATCCAAGCCGCGCCGATAGTGGGAGCCGACGAGACGGGATTCGGACAAGGAAATGCCGATGGGCTCTCATCCCCAGTCCAAGAGAGCCTGGTGGTTGTGGGTGGCCGTCACCCCATCGGTCAGCTTCTTTCAAGTCAAGCTGTCGCGCTCTAGTGCAGCGGCTCAAGCAGGGAATGAGATTTGGATGGTAGCAGGGAATCATAAAATTTTGCTATTATCTTGAATATTTTAGGAAAATTCTGTGTTACGATAGTCCGTTGGTTATCCCGTTTTCAAGTTGATTGAGGTGGAACAGTTATGAAATTAACTACTCTTTTTTCAATTTTTATCCTATCTTGTGTTAGTTTAGCTAATCCTAGCCGTGCTGAAAATCCCGATCACGTCAAGAAATTTAAGCAAACCAAACAATGTCCAGGATGTGATCTCAGTGGGGCTGATTTAAGTGGTTTAAATTTAAGACAAGCGAATTTACAAGGTGCGGATTTGAGTGGTGTTAATCTAAGTCGTTCTGATTTGACAAAAGCAAATTTAAGTAATGCAATTTTGACTGGAGCTTCTTTCGGAGGTTATGTAAGCGAGACTAAGTTAATAGGAGCAAATTTATCTAATGCAAGACTTAACAGTGCCGATCTTAGTTTTGCACAATTAATGGATGCTAATTTAAGAGGAGCAAGTTTGATGAATGCTAATATAAGAAGGGCTAATTTTACAGGTGCAGATGTTACAGATACTAATTTTACGGGTGCAAAATGTAGTGATGGTAATTACCAAGATTACACTGCACCAGATGGAAGTACCAGTACAGCATGGTGTACAAGAAATTAGGCAAGCTTATTTTTTAGATTCAGTACAGCTTCGGTAAATTTTATGATGCAACTCGAAGACTATTTTAACTTTCTAGCCCCTAATGACATTCGGTTAAAAGGAACAAGAATTGGTATTGAAACCATTCTCTATGACTATATTTATCATGCCAAAACACCTGAAGAAATTGCTAAAACTTACTCATCTTTGAGCTTAGAACAAGTTTATGCAACAATTCTGTACTATTTGCATGAGCAAGAAAAAATAACCAATTACTTAACCGAATGGATCGAACATGGAGAAAGAATGAGAGAAATACAAGAACAAAATCCTCCTCCTGTTGCAGAAAAATTGAGAAAGTTAAGGCAACAAAGAAAAGCAATCAAACAAGCAAATGAGTCTGAAATATCTCTTAGATGAAAATGTTGATCCTCTCTATGCGACTCAACTAAGAAGACTCAAGCCTGATTTAGTTATTAGAGTGATTGGAGAACCTGTTACACCAGATAAAGGAACATTAGATCCTGAAATTCTCTGCTGGTGTGAAGAAAATAATTTTATTCTGGTAACAAATAATCGGACTTCTATGCCCGTACATTTAGCAGATCATCTACAAAATCATCGTCATATTCCTGGTATTTTTATTCTGAATCCTAATTTGAGTATTGGGGAAAATATAGATGAGTTAATTATGGCGGCTGAAGCTTCATTTGATAATGAGTATCAAGACCGAATTGATTATCTTCCTTTACCTTGAATCTGTTTGACTTAAGCATGATATAATTACCGCCATCAACGATCTTCATTATTTTGCCGTTGTTGTTCTTCCCAATCGCGCTGTTCTTGTTCTTTCCACTGGCGATATCGTTCTTCTGCTTCTACACGATCACGATGACGCGCCTCTGCGTGACCCGCTTGAGGAATTGTATCTTTCTGCTCCCCTGATGTGCTTGAAGATCCTCCAGCTATTGCACAAGCGATAAAACCAATGACTCCCAATATGAAATTGATGAAATTATCACCAGTCAATAGCCAATTTACAAACCAAAAAGTGATAAAAATAAAGAAAAATAGACGAAAAAACACACTTCTCATGGCTCTTCCTTTTTCTTGAGCAATGAACTCAGCCGCTAAAGTGCCAGTTAAAAATCCAGATAGCAAGTGAGAAATTTGTTGCCCATATATAAAAACAAAAACTAAAAAAATTGAAAGGTAAACATATAAAAAATTGACCAGAAAGCCATCCTTATCATAATTTGGATCAAAATTACTCTGACCTCCTAACGCTAAAAATCCTAGATAGCCAAAAATCAGGCTACTCAACCCAATCTGAGGAGTGTTAGTCGGGGCGAAGATCCAAATCCCCAATCCTCCAACAATCATAGTGATGATAGTAACAATCCAAAAATCACGTATTTTTAATCGCATCACCAACCAGCTACAAATAACAAACCCTATAGTACCGACAATAAGATCTTTGAAACCACCATGTAAAAACGGGGCGAATAAAATCCCTCTTAACCCAAAAGGCCAAGAACGAGGAATAATGCCATATTGATTTAATTGATGATCAAAAACAAATTGGTTTAAAATTTCTACAATCCAGAAAATAGCGACAAAAACACCTATAATCGTCATTTTTGTCTTTAAGTGACCAGTCATGAGATGATTAGTTCTTCTTGCCATATACTTTTTGAGGGAGAAAACTCTAGTCATTCCCCATTATAGTTCAGACACTGAGCCAGACAACATTAACTTGCACCATCAATACTCCTGTAGGCACAATTACCGCCACCGATGCCGATAATAACCCCTTAACCTACAGTGCGATCGCTGATCTTGTAGGTTGGGCCCGTTGTGGGTAAACAATAAATATATTTTCGTCACAGAAAGCTCATGATTCATGGATGATAAGCCGTAATAACCAGACTTCTATCGTCACTATAAATTGCTTCAACACGACGAAAACTAGAATGATTCCACCAAACTTTAATTCTATTTCCCTTGGCTGGAGCAGACCCAACAACGGTATAACCGGCATTGAACATCAATTGTTCAAAAACTTCTGCTGGCATTGTTTTAGATGAAATGGGAGAAAGACCATCAATTTGATGCTTATCGAGGGTCATAACTCCCTTTATAGGTTGTAAAAATTTGATAACCAGGTAAAACTAAGCTGATACCAGCAAAACTATGTATTGTTCCTGGATAACTTTCTTCTGCATCACTACCCCCCAATCGCCAACAAAAAGAACCCAACCAAATATAAAAGCCTGGAATCAGTGCGTCCATAGAATAGGCAATATCTTTTAACTGAGGGTTAACTCCGTTTGATGATCGCTTTTTTTCGGAAACTTTTATTTTCATTATTTTAAACTTATACTCATTTAAGAACTATACCATATTTTTGTTAGCATTGACGATGACAATTATCACAATGTCCACACTTAAACCCTTTGGTGTGATCGCTGATATGGTAGGTTGGGTTGGGGAAGGAAACCCAACGCTAATCAAAGATATTTGAAGGCCTTATTATCTTCAACCGTCCCATCGAACTAAGACAGTCCAAGCTTAAAAATGGCTTTTAGTTGTCAGCTAAATTTTTGGGCCAATTTCGTCAAATTACTTCAAGAAATTTGATTGCGAACGCCACTGAAAGCGGCATAGGCGATCGCTATAGCATCTACAGCATCATTAATGGGCATTTTTGTCAATCCGAATAAATACTTAATTTGTTCGGCCACCTCAGCTTTAGTGGCCTTACCATGGCCGAGATGACATTTCCAACTAGCTTGATGGAGGAAAATCGGTTCAATTCCCCCATCGCGACAGCTAACTAGATTGATAATTCCTAAGGCTTGCAGGACTCCACCGGCTGCCTTGATTTGCCGGTTAAAAAAGGGCATTTCCACGGCAATTTCTCCCGGTTTATATTCTGCGATTAACTCCTTTAAATCCCGTTCAATTTCGATCAAACGCTGGGCAGTAGAGAGATTTTTAGAAGTTTCGATCGTGCCGTAATCGACTAAAATCGGCATTAACTCACTATTATCCCGGAGAATAGCCCAACCGACAATCGCTAATCCGGGGTCGATACCCAACCAAGTAGTCATAGATTAAGCCAAAAAATCTTGGACGATTTGGAGGATTCTTTGGGATGCTTGTCCATCTCCAAAAGGATTAATTGCATTAGCCATACGAGCATAGGCGATTTTATCCCCTAATAATTCTCCCGCTTCTGCTAAAATTTGCTCTGGATTTGTCCCAATTAATTTCGCTGTTCCCGCTTGTACTGCTTCTGGTCTTTCCGTGGTTTCTCGCAATACTAAAACCGGTTTTCCTAAACTAGGGGCTTCTTCTTGAATGCCGCCGGAATCAGTTAATAATAAATAACAGCGTTGAATCGCCCCCACTAACTCGGCATAATCGAGAGGTTCAGTTAAAAATACCCTGGGATGATTGCCCAAAGCGGACTGAATTGGTTCTCGGACGGTGGGATTGCGATGGAGGGGTAATAATAGGGCTGTATCGGCATATTTTTCTAACAACAAAGTAAATCCTTTGATAATATCCTGTAGGGGTTCGCCCCAATTTTCCCGGCGGTGAACCGTGGCTAATAAAACCCGATAATCTGACCAATTTAAGCCCGCAATTTGACATTCTGGGGCGGTTTTGGCTACGGTTAATAAAGCATCAATAACCGTATTGCCGGTGTGGTGAATATTTCCTGTCACCCCGGATTTTTGTAAATTTTCCACGGCTAAAGTAGTGGGAGCAAAATGCAGGGTAGTCAGTTGAGAAATTAGGCGACGATTAGCTTCTTCGGGATAGGGATTATAGATATCATTAGTTCTTAATCCTGCCTCCACATGGGCGATAGGAATTTGTTGATAAAAAGCCGCTAAAGCAGCAGCAAAAGCCGTGGTAGTATCACCTTGCACAATAATTAAATCTGGTTTTATACGCTCAAAAACCGTTTCTAAACCCCGTAAACTGCGGCAAGTAATATCAGTTAAAGTTTGATGGGTTTGCATAATATCCAGATTTTCATCTGCTTTTAAAGCAAATAATTCCATCACCTGCGCTACCATTTCTTTATGCTGTCCCGTCAGAATTACATGGGTTTGAAACTGTTCCGATTCTTGAAAAGTACGAATAACGGGAGCTAATTTAATCGCTTCGGGACGAGTTCCAAGAGTAATACAAATTGATTTCAACATATTATTATCAGTTATCAGTTATCAGTTATTAGTTATCAGATGTGAGTTATCAGTTATCAGTTATTAGTTATCAGATGTGAGTTTTCAGTTCACTGATTACTGTTTACTGTTTACTGAAAATCGCTTGAATTGTGCTGTTTTGTCATTTTTCACTCGTTTGAGGTTGTTGAACGATAAATTGGTGATAGAGTTGCATTTGCTTAGGATTTAAAGGTCGAGAGATGGTCAAAACTTTTTGTTTAGCTAACTCTTGAGTCATGGTATCCAAAGTTTGAGCGATACGCAAATTATATTCTAATTCTTCCCCAGAAGAAAGCAGATTACTTAAGCCATCAATTAAACGTCTTAAATTCTCGCGAAATTGGGGATCACCAATTAACTCATCGATATCGGAGGTGATTTTTTGAGTATTTTCAAAAGTCACCCTAGCGGATTCGAGAGTTTTTTGCAGTACGACAATTGTAGCAGGATCGTTAATAGTTTTAGTAATTTCTCGTAAATTATTCGATGTTTCCACCGCATTATTCAAAATAGTCTCGATATTTTCCATGACTTGTTTAGTATCAATTTCATCTAAACCTGCATTCAACCTCAGGGCGGTATTATTGAGATTATTAGCGAGACTACCAATACCTAAACTAGCTTGATTAATATTATCGAGAGTATTAACAATTTGTCCCCGATTTTCGCTGAGAACAGCATTGAGATTAGCGACTAATTGGGAAGATTGTTGAAAAGTCCTGCTGATTTGACTGCGATTTTCCTGAACGGTATTATCTAAAGTATTGACAAAACGGGAGGCATTATTAGCCGTATTAGTGACCGAGCGACTGGTGGTAGCTAATTCCAAAGATAGACGAGAGATTTCTCTTTGGGCATTACGGATAGTCTGGGAGGTATCATCGGATAAACGGGCGATTTTTTGAGCTGCTATAGCGGTATTTTTGGTGACATCATTGAGATTACCCACAAATTCAGGACTGGTAAAAGTATCCACTAAACGACCAACACTAGACATTAATTGTGTTCCTGTTGTCCCCTGTAAACGAGTATTATTACAGAGAATTAACTGTTGATCACAGTCGGGACTCAGAGGGTCGAGATTTTTGGCCTCAGCACTTAAAGAAACTAAGGGAGTGATATCGATGGCTGCCTCCCCAATTAATCCGGAAAGATTGGTAGTAACAGTTACCTTCCTAGGCATAACTAAATTAGCAGAAGCTATCTCGGCAATAACCTCCACTTGATTACTCCCTGGGATAAAACTCGTAATTCTTCCCACTCTCACCCCGCGAAAACGTACCGGCGCCCCGACTTGTAACCCTTCCACGTCGGCAAACTCGAAGATTAATTGATAGGTTCTTTGACCAAATCCCCCCCCGCGAACCCAGATAGCGAGCGCCCCAAAGACCAATAATCCGCCTAGGGCAAACAAACCTAGTCTTCCTTCCCGTAAAGCTCGCGAACTCTGCATGATTTTTCTCTCATTCTCGATAGTTCTTAATTTAGCTTAATCTAGCTTAAACGATTGTCCTAATCGGGCCTTCAATGCTGGCGCTAAAAAATTGCCGGATCATGGGATGATCGGTACGATCGATATCTGCCACTAATCCCTGCCATTGCACTTTTCCCTGATAGAGAAATACTACTCGATCGGCGGTGCGTCGGATGGTACTTTGTTGGTGAGAAACCATCACATAAGTGTTCGCAGACCCTGATTTTTCATGGAGAGTCCGCACTAGATCCTCGATAATTGTGGAAGCTATCGGGTCTAATCCAGCGGTAGGTTCATCATACAGCAGTAATTCGGGATTATCGGCCTGATTATCGGGATTAGTGATAATAGCGCGGGCAAAAGCCACCCGTTTACGCATTCCCCCCGATAGTTCCGAGGGATAAAGGTCACTAATTCCCTGTAAACCGACCATTTCCAGGCTTTTTTCCACTAATTCCCTAATTATGGCTTTTTTTAAATTAGTTTGTTCATAAAGATAAAAACCGACATTTTCCCCGACGGTGAGAGAATCAAACAGGGCCGTTTGCTGAAAAACTAAGGAAGTTCGCATCGCTTCCCGACCATCTTCTAGCAATCCCTGACGCAATTGGCCTTTAATATAAATTTCTCCGGCATTTATCCCCGTTAATCCCGCAATTAACCGTAAAACCGTTGATTTTCCCGTTCCCGATGGCCCGATAATTACCAGGGCCTCCCCTCGATAAATGGTTAAATCTAAACCGTCGAGAATAACATTATCCCCGAATCTTTTCGATACTCCTCTCAATTCAATTAACGGTTCTTTCATGAAATCAAGATTAATGTCGCTTAATTATCTTATAACCTCTGGAATTTTAGGGAGACGGGGAAGTGGGGTGTATTTTCAGTGAACAGTAAACAGTAAACAGTAAACAGTAATCAGTGAACTGAAAACTGATAACTGATAACTGATAACTGACTCGATTCTGGCTGCTATAGTAGAAAAGCACCCATTGCTGACGATATCTGAGGTAGATTGCCGTGACTATTGCTTTAGACCAACTACTCACCCCCGACATTTTTCGACCAGCGCGTTATTTGGGCAACGAGTTAGGTGCTAAACATAAAGAATGGACAAGTGCTGTGGTTCGTTGGGTGCTAACCTATCCGGAAGTGTACGAAGTGGGGGCATCTAACCTCGGCCATATTATCCTCTACAATATCCTCAATGCACAACCCCGCCAACTCTGCGATCGCACTTATTTACCCGCAGCGGATTTAGCCCAAAAACTCAAACAGACAAAAACCCCCTTATTTGCCCTAGAATCCCGTCGCTTCCTCACAGATTTTGATATTCTGGGTTTTAGTCTCAGTTACGAGCTAGGAGCTACCAATATTTTAGAAATGCTCGACTTAGCGGCAATTCCCTTAACTTGGAGAGAAAGAGACTCAGGTAACTATCCGCTAATTTTTGCTGGGGGACAAACTGCCACCTCTAACCCCGAACCCTATGCCGACTTTTTTGATTTTATCGCCCTTGGTGATGGCGAAGAATTATTGCCAGAAATCGGTTTAATTTTAGAAGAAGGTAAACTAGCTAATCTAAGCAAAGAAGAACTATTACTAGATTTAGCCCAAATTCCGGGGGTATATGTCCCGCGTTTCTACCATGTCACCCCAGTGGGTGCAGTTATCCCCAATCGTGACGATGTACCGAAAAGAATTTTACGCCGGGTAGCCACTCCTATCCCAGCCTATTCTATCGGTTTAGTTCCCTTCGTGGAAACGGTTCACGATCGCCTGGTGGTGGAAATTCGTCGCGGTTGCACTAGGGGATGTCGTTTCTGTCAACCGGGGATGTTAACCCGTCCTGCGCGGGATGTGCAACCGGAAGCAGTAATCGAATCGATTGAAAAAGGAATGCGAGCGACGGGATATAACGAATTTTCCTTATTATCTCTCAGTTGCTCCGATTATCTAGCGTTACCTGCTGTGGGTATGGAGATTAAAAACCGTCTCCAGAATGAGAATATCTCTCTATCGTTACCCAGTCAAAGAGTCGATCGCTTTGACGAAAATATTGCTAACATAATTGGGGGCAATCGTCAATCAGGTTTAACCTTTGCACCGGAAGCGGGAACCCAACGAATGCGCGATGTGATTAACAAAGGGTTAACCAACGAAGAATTACTCAGAGGGATAAAAACTGCCGTCGAACAGGGTTGGGATAAGGTTAAACTCTATTTTATGATTGGGTTGCCAGGAGAAACCGATGTCGATGTGATTGGTATCGCGGAAACCCTGCGTTGGTTGCGTCGGGAATGTCGTTTACCGAAGCGGAAACCCCTCGATTTTACCCTAACTATCTCTAATTTTACGCCTAAACCCCATACCCCCTTCCAGTGGCATTCCGTCTCGACGGCCGAATTTATCCGCAAACAGGAGTTATTAAGACAGGAATTCCAAGGCATGAGAGGGGTAAAAGTCAATTATACCGATGTCCGCATCTCGGCTATGGAAGATTTTATCGGTCGCGGTGACAGAAGTTTAGGTAAAGTGGTGCTGCGCGCTTGGCAATTGGGAGCCGGGATGGATGCTTGGTGGGATAATACAGAAAAAGCCTATCAAGCATGGTCACAGGCGATCGAAGAATCCGGTTTAACTTGGAAATATCGTCAGATAGAACAGGGAGAATGGCATATTTTTGCCGATGCAGACAAAGATATTTTAGAGCGTCCTTTGCCTTGGGATCATCTGGATACCGGTATCGATAAAAAATGGCTCCAGGAGGACTTAAAACGCGCCCTAGACGCGGCAACAGTCCCCGATTGTTCTTTTGAAGGTTGTTCCCATTGTGGCGTTTGTAGCCTCGATTTTGGCCATAATATCGTTATTGAAGCGCCTCCGATTCCCGCTTTTGCCGGACATTTTCAACCCAATCAAGAACGCGCTCAAAGAATTCGGGTTTGGTTTGGCAAAATTGGCGAAATGGCCCTAGTTAGCCACTTGGATCTGGTGCGTTTATTTGATCGCGTCGTCCGTCGCGCTGCTATTCCCATTTCCTTTACCGGTGGATTTCACCCTGGTCCGCGCATTTCGATCGCAAATGCCTTATCCTTGGGAGCAACCAGTAGCGGTGAGATTGTCGATTTTGAATTGACAAAAGTGATGGATTTAGAGAGGTTTAAACAGCAATTAAGCGCACAATTACCCGCAGATTTACCAGTTTATCAGGTGGAAGAAATTCCCTTAAATGCCCCCGCTGCCACCCGTTTGTTAGAAAAAGCTGAGTATTTGCTCACTTTTAACAGTGAGGGAATTGACTGCCAACAATGGCAAAATTGGATCGAGGCAATTAAGCAAGCAACGGTGATGGAACGGGAAAAAACCACCAAATCCGGCAAAAAAGTCACAATTAATCTGCGAGAACAATTATATGAATTAGAGTTAAAAACTGTTGACAAGGAAGCCGTTTTGTGCTATGTGGGCAGTTGTCGCAATGATGGCACTTTACTACAGCCCGATCATATCGTCGAGATGTTAGAAAGGGTTTCTGGACAGGAAATTTCGCTGCTTAATTGCCATCGTCAGTGCTTGATTTTAGGAACTTAACCATCGTAAACTGTTCTCCTTGACTCTCTATTTTTCTGACTAACCCCAGAGAGGGTGCATCCCACATTTGCAGCAATACCGACAATCAGCGGGGGGTGCATCCCACATTTGCAGCAATACCGACAATCAGCAATTATCAGTGACTCTTAAATTAGTACAAAAATATGAACAATCGCGTGTAAGCATCTCACAGTTAAGCTAATGCGCGGGGGGTTTGGGTAGGGTTGATTCATTTAAATTAAGTACAGCGGATTTTGAGTCAATAAATTTGACTGAAGATTCTCAAGTTTATCTTTCTCTAACCAAAAGCGTTAGTCACAATAACT
>NZ_JADBRW010000042.1:0-3610 GCF_020247025.1 Microcystis sp. M109S1 | reverse complement strand
TTGGGTAAGACTTTTAGACTTTTTGTCAATCAAAAAGTACCAGGCCTGGGAGTGATCAGGGGGAAAATTCAGGTACTTTTTCCCTGAAAATTAGGTAGTTGACCACCTGAAAATCGGTAAAACCCATCCCCCATCCCCCAACCCCCAACCCCCACCGAAAAACTTTTTCAGCAGACCCTAATTAATCCCTCTTTTCGCCGACAAATCCCGATTAGTCTCTAATTTGAGTGAAAGCGCGTGAGTAAAATTCCCCCCGTCGATTTATCCCGTCAATACCAAGTCATCAGCGAAGAAGCTAACCATGCCGTTTTAGAAATCCTCCGTTCTGGGCGCTATATTGGTGGCGAAGCTGTGAGCGAATTAGAACGACAATTTGCCCTCTATCACGGTGTTAGCGATTGTGTCGCCTGTAATTCGGGGACCGATGCCCTTTATCTGGCACTGCGCTCCCTCGGTATTCAAGCGGGGGATGAAGTAATTACTTCTACTTTTTCGTTTATTGCCACCGCCGAAGCGATTAATTTAGTCGGGGCAGCACCGGTTTTTGTCGATATCGATATTAATACTTTTAACCTCGATGTGGCACTGTTGGAAAAAGCGATTACTCCCCAGACTAAAGCGATTATCCCAGTACACCTTTTTGGGCAATCTGTCAATATGTCTGAGGTGGTAAATTTCGCTCGTTCCCATAATTTATTGGTGATTGAGGATTGCGCTCAGGCAACGGGAGCAGAATGGCATGGGCAGAAAGTGGGGAGTATCGGCGATATTGGCTGTTTTAGCTTCTTTCCCACCAAAAATTTAGGCGGTTGTGGCGATGGTGGCGCAATTACCACCAATAACCCCGAGTTAGCGGCACAAATTCGCATGATTAAAGAACACGGCAGCAAGGAGCGTTATCTCCATGAGGTAATTGGGGTGAATAGCCGCTTAGATGCCATTCAAGCGGTTATTTTGCAAATTAAGCTGAAATATCTCGATTTTTGGAATAATCAACGGATCGAGATTGCCCAACGTTATCGGGAATTACTGCAACCTTTGCCTAATATCACTTTACCTGCCGCTTTAGCCGGAGGTAAGCACGTTTGGAATCAGTACACAATCCTAACGGAAAATCGTGACCAAATTCGGGCGGCTTTGCAGGAAAAAGATGTCCTATCCATGGTTTATTATCCGATTCCTCTGCATTTACAGCCGGTTTATCAGTATTTAGGCTATAAAAAAGGCGATTTACCCGTGGCTGAATTGGCCAGTGAAAAAGTGTTATCTTTACCTATGTTCCCCGATTTAAGCTTCGAGGAACAACAACAGGTAGCCTATGCGCTGAAAGATTGTTTGCATAGTTCCTAAGTTATCAGTGGGAATTAGGAATTAGGAATTAGGAATTATGAATTATAAATTATGAAGTGGGGAGAAAAAAGCTGCCGACCGCCGACCGCCGACCGCCTCCTCTCCTGACTTGAAAATAGAGGCTGAAATAACGCAAATTCGTCAATCATACTAAATCCGTTGAGTATGGGCTACATATCAGGAGAGGCACTGACTTGAAAATAGAAGCTGAAATAACGCAAATTCGTCAATCAGAATATTTTCATCTCTGGTGGTGAAAATTTTTTCATCAGGACTGACTCGGAGAATACTGACTCCTAACTCCTGTCTCCTGAATACTGACAGCTTACTGCTATACTTAAGCGATTAAATCGATTAACTTTTGTTTTAAAGTTTCCAATCCTAGCCGACGAATAGCCGAGATAAAAACAGCTTGGGGATATTTTTCCTTAGCTATTTCCAAATCCTCGCTTTTTACCTGATCCAACTTATTAAACACCATTAACATCGGACCGGTTTGAATCGGCATCTCCGAGAGGATTTTTAACACCGAGGCAATCTGACTTTCCCAAGCTGGATGGGACAGATCCACCAGATGGAGTAATGCTTCTGCTTCCGTTACTTCCTCTAAAGTTGCCCGAAACGCATCCACCAGCGAGGGGGGTAATTCGTGGATAAAACCCACCGTATCGGTTAGTAAAAGGGTGTGAGAGACTTGGGTGAGGGGATCGGTAATAGTTAAGCGTCGGGTGGTGGGATCGAGGGTAGCAAACAGTTGATCGGCGGTATAAACTTCGGCAGCGGTGAGCGCATTAATTAAAGTAGATTTTCCCGCATTGGTGTAACCGACGATCGCCACACTGGCTACATCTTGTTTTTGCCGTTGTTTGCGTAAACGGGAACGATGAGCTTGCAGTTGATCCACCTCATCCTGGAGACGGGATAAACGACGTTGAATAGTTCGGCGTTCTGTTTCTAATTTTGTCTCCCCCGGTCCGCGAGTGCCAATTCCTCCCCCTAATCTCGACATGGCTAATCCACGCCCGGTGAGACGGGGTAAAGTGTATTCTAATTGGGCTAATTCTACCTGTAGTTTACCCGCTTGGGATTGGGCCCGTTGGGCGAAAATATCCAAGATCACCTCGGTGCGATCAACGACTCTCACCCCGATTTGGTTCTCTAGATTGCGAATTTGGGCGGGAGAAAGGTCACGATTGAATACGACTAAGTTAGCTCCCGAAGTTTGCACCTGTAGGGCGATTTCTGCCACTTTTCCCGAACCGATCACTGTTTGAGGATGGGGATGATCCCGTTTTTGTCGGGTGACTTGCAAAACTTTGCCCCCGGCGGTATCAACTAAACGCTCTAATTCGCTTAAACCGTCCTCGAACTGGCGATCGCTCATCCCGTCGGTGATTAAACCAACCAATAGCACCCGATCTTCGGCTGTATCAACGGTTATAGCGGTAAATTCTCGCTGAAACTCCGCCTCTAGTCCTTCCACTAACTCTAAAAAGTCCTGTTTGCTTAAATCCTCTAGATTTAAGGGCGGGGAGACAGACCAGTATATATTACTATTGACATTTGTTTGACTTTGTGGTATGAGATGAGCCAGATAGACTTGCTCCACATAACCAGTTGCCCCACCACCGCGACGGATCATACCTGTACCGGTTAGAGTTAAGATCACCAGTGCGTCTAATCGTTGCAAAGCCATGGCGGTTAAACTGGATTCTTTTGGCGGTTCCTGCTTGAGTTCCGTGGCGATACAACGAATTCCGCAAAGACGTTCGGAACCGTAGCGGGGTAGTTCCAAGAGAGAAAATTGGGTTTGTCGGGGGGTTCCCACTCCCACACGAATTACCTGGCCGCGACGGTTGATATAGGTGCAGAGGGGTTGATGAATATCGGTACTGATGGCCGCCAGTCTTTGGGCGAATTCTGGGGTGGTGAGAGTATCAATAGGCAAGCGTTCATGGTACAGCCTTTGTAGCTGTTTCATCTGACTGGCTTTCAGTCCCTGGGTATTGCCGAAGATGGTATCGATAGGCTTTCCTCGCAATTAGAATTTTATCTATTATTGTAGCGATTATGAGACTCGCCGCTCCTTGAGGGCGTTTCTTTCTCCTCAAAATGAGGTGTGATAAGCTTTTCCGCATTTAAGTTACATTGACAGCATTACCCTTATTTTTAAGTTTTCTACTCCATTTAATAATCAATCCCCCTTCATTTAAAAGCTGATTGACTACTTTTTCGAGTTCTTCTTTATTTTCAAATTCTC
>NZ_JADBRW010000419.1:0-8506 GCF_020247025.1 Microcystis sp. M109S1 | reverse complement strand
CCTCTGGTTAATGAGTATTTTGAAACAATTGAAGAACTAGAAGAAATTCTGATAACTCGTTGTCAGTATCTCGAAACAATGACTAATGAAATTAAAAACTTGACTAACTATCATTGGCTAACTTATGACTGATTGTTATCAGCTTTTCAAAACAGGATTTAGTATAAATACCCTCTTTATTCAGTCAGAAGTATCAGAAAAAACTATCATTTTGCTCTGTTTTTTTTGCACTTGTACAACAATTAAATTTATCATAAAAAAGAGAAAAAATACCTTGAAAACTAGATAAATTATGGTAAATACTCTGCATCTCATATTTGTAAAAATATCATCTGGACAAGACACCATTAAGATAGGCACAACGTAAAGATAGAATAGAAGAAACGTTCTCATTTTGCCACGGTGCGCCCGAAAGTTTAACCCGCTTTCCAATTTGTTTAATCCCCGATTCAATCGCGCCTGAACCTAGTAAAGAAACTCGTTCTTTCTCTGCTGCCCCGGGAGAGTCCTTCCACAGAGTCAATGTTATACTAAATCTGGTTATTAAAAACTGATTATTTATTTTCCCCTTTGCATGAGTGCCTCTTGCATGAGTGCCTCTCCTCATAACTAGCCTATACTCAACGGATTTAGTATTACTGACTGCTTGATACCTCCCCTGAACGGTTAAAGTTAAGAGAGTGGTGCGTTACTACCGACTACCGACTTCTAAATGGGATATTATCAACATGAAAACTAAATTATCTCAGCTTTATGAAACTGATTTTAATTTGTGGATTGAGCAAACCGTCAATCACTTAAAAAAGGGCAATTTACAGGCCGTTGATTTAGATAACTTAATCGAAGAAATATCCGATATGGGACGTAATAATAGACGGGAGATATTCGGCCGTTTAAAAGTTCTCTTGATGCACTTACTTAAATGGCAATATCAACCAGAAAAACGGACTAATAGCTGGATAAATACCATTGATGAGCAAAGAGAACAATTAGAGCTTATTTTCAGGGATAGTCCTAGCTTAAAACCCTATTTAGCCGATATTTTCGCAGAATGTTATCAAAAAGCAGTGCGAGGGACGGTAAATGAAACTAATTTACCAAAAGAAACTTTTCCGGTTGATTGTCCTTTTACCCAAGAACAGGTTTTAAATTGGGATTATTTTCCTGAAAATACCTTTTGAACAATGGATATAAGTAGGGAGGCACAATTATTTGTAGGATGGGTTAACGGTAGCGTAACATGAGCGGGCGTTGGGTTTCATGCTTCAACCCAACCTACGTTCTTTTGAACAATGAATCTGGCAGTTTTATGAGAAAATCGCCCTGCTGTCAAGACTGATTTTTTTCTTGCCAAATAGCCAAGGCCATTTGATGAACAAATCGCCAAGGTAGATGATGCTGACGGGCAATAGCGGCACAATCTTCGTATTCTGGTTGTACGGTAATCGGTTGATTAATTGACTCTTTGTAGGCAACTTTTAGCCGAATTTGACCATAGACAGTATCGATCGATTGTATCTCTCTTTTTAAGATTAATCGCTCTTGAATCGTCCTTCTAATGCCTAAAGTTGTGGTTTCCTGAAAGATCATATTTTCACAAATAGCAATTTTATCCAAGCCACAAATTACTGTCAAAAGTATTCCCAAACGAGATTTTTTCATAGTAATTGCTTGACTAAATACATCTAAAGCCCCCGCTTGTAATAAAGCCTCGCTTAAGTAGGCGATCGCTTGCGGATTTAAGTCATCAATTTGAGTTTCTAAAACTGCCACAGTTTCGATTTCATCTAGCTTTTCTGGTGCTTTTTTCCCTAACCAAAGCCGGACAAGATTGGGAATCGGTAAATCTTTTGTCCCTGCCCCTAAACCGACCTTTTCTAACTGCATTTTGGGCGGTTTACCGAAACTTTTAGCTAAAGTTGTCACAATAGCTGCCCCCGTGGGTGTTACTAACTCCGCTGCGATGCCATTACTATAAATTGGTACTTGTCGATTACTTAACAATTGTACTACTGCTGGCACGGGAACCGGTAAACGACCATGGGCGGCCTGAACTGTACCGCCGCCGGTGGGTAGAGAAGAACAGTATAATTCACTCACCGATAGCCAATCCAAACCCAAACAAGTCCCAACGATATCAATAATGGCATCGGTTGCCCCCACTTCGTGAAAATGCACCTTTTCTGGCGCGATCCCGTGAACGGCTCCCTCTGCGATCGCAAGTTGTTGAAAAACCGCTAAACTCCATTCTTGGACTTTCTGGGGTAAATTTGCCTGTTTGATTAAATTTTCAATCTCCGGTAAATGGCGAGCGGGGGTATGATGGTGATGGTGGTGATGATGAGCGCACTTCTCGGCAGTGACATCGACGTGAACCTTAGTAGCAATTTGACCGCGACGATGCACTTTTTCGGCCCTTAACTGATATTCATCCTCAATTCCTAAAGTTTTTAGTTGTGCAATCAGGTATTCTAGGGGGACTCCTAAATCTACTAATGCCCCTAAACACATATCCCCGGCGATTCCCGTGGGACAATCCCAATAGGCGACGATTTTGCTATCATGGCTACTATTTACTCTCTCCATCCCGAAAATCCCCAACAACGTTCTATCCAAGAAATCTGTCATGCCCTTAAAAATGGGGCAATTATGCTTTATCCTACCGATACTGTCTATGCGATCGGTTGCGATCTCAATGTGAAATCTGCCGTCGAACGAGTTCGCCAAATCAAGCAACTATCTAATGATAAACCCTTGACGTTTCTCTGTTCTTCTTTGTCGAATATTTCCGAGTACGCAGTGGTCAGCGATCATGCCTATAAGATTATGCGACGAGTCATACCCGGTCCCTACACTTTTCTCTTACCGGCGACTAAATTAGTGCCGAAAGTGGTGATGAATCCAAAGCGGAAAACCACTGGTATCCGGGTTCCCGATCACGTTATCTGTCGCACTATTCTCGAAACCCTAGAAAATCCCATTATCTCTAGTTCTGCCCATCTTCCCGATCAGGAGGGGGATTTTCCCACCAAGGGATTAGAATCCGCTAGGTTATTCGATGCCCTCGATCATATCGTTGATTTAATTATCGAAGATGGTTCTGCTCCCGGTTCGGAAGTGTCAACAATTGTTGATTTTACCGGCGATCAACCGGATATCGTGCGTCAGGGTTTGGGTTGGCCGGAATTACAACAATGGTTATAACGAAGGCACTCATTCACTCATGCACTCATGCACTCATGCAAAAGGCCGCTTTTTGCTCCCCACACCCCACACCCCACACCCCACACCCCACAACTTCCCACTTGCCACTGATAACTGATAACTGATAACTGATAACTGTATCGGTTATTGCGACTTTTTATTTCCTGAAAACCGCCTTGTGGAAGTCAAGTTAGTTGCTTAAGATGGAGATAATCGCAGTCAGAGAAAACCTCTCAAGGAAATTATTACTATGGCTTTCACTCTTTATTCTCCCTTCCTAGAAATTAATTCTGTCCAACGTCAAATCGATCAACTTTTTCAAGAAGTATTACCGACAACTTTATTGGTATCTCGTCCCCCGGTGGAAATCTCCGTTAACGAGGATTCCGTGGAATTAAAAATCGAATTACCCGGTATGGATATTAAAGATATCGATGTGGAGGTTAGCAAGCAAATGGTGGCTATTAATGGGCAACGTGAATGCGCTGCCGAGGTAAAAGACAGCGAATTTTATTATGGTAAATTTAGTCGCTTGATTACCCTGCCAGTAGAGGTGCAAAATAGCCAAGTTACCGCTAACTATCAAGACGGTATTCTTTATCTCACCCTCCCGAAAGCGGCGGCAGAAAAAAATACAGTGGTTAAAGTTAATCTTGGTTAGATGAGAAAAAGACTGGAGAATTTCTCCAGTCTTTGGTTTTATTTGTAGTCGCTAACTGTTAATGGAGTTCTTTGCCATTTAGGTTGACGGGACGGGGTTGAATAACACCAAAACCGCCGTGATTGCGTTGATAGATAACGTTGATTTCGTTAGTGTCTTTGTTGCAGAACATAAAGAAATCGTGATCGACTAATTGCAATTGTGTTAGTGCTTCCTCAATAGTCATCGGTGGCATGGCAAAGTATTTCATCCGCACTACTTCCGCAGGTAATTCGGGAGTGCGATCGCCAATTAGGTTATCATCTAAGGGTTTCTCTTGCACCACCTCGCTAGTTTTAACGGTGGCGTTGGTGCGATGATCCACCAATCTTTCTTTATACTTGCGGAGTTGACGAGCGATTTTATCAGAAACTAAATCAATACTCGCGTACAAATTTTCGCTTCCTTCTTGAGCGCGAATCACTGTTCCATTAGCATAAACCGTTACCTCCGCTTTGTGGCGATCGGGAATGCGTGCATTCTTTTCCACGGAGAGGTGAACATCGACCTTTGTGGTTATGCCGTTAAAATGTTTCACCGCTTTCTCCAGCTTTTGTTCCACATAATCATGAATAGGTTCGGTGACAGCGATATTATTGCCCTGAATCAATAGCTTCATACTCACTACTCCATCTAAAAATTTTGCTATGGACTGCCCACATCAACTATTTTTAAGGGATGTTGATGCCAGGAATTTAATCCTCAAAAAAACTGCTCGATCGCGCTGTTGATTGAAAGTCAATTAGAGGTCACAGTCTAGATATTGTCGGTGTTCTCGTTCTCTTTTTTTTGTCGGATCGCACGGAAAATTCATCGGGTCGAGCGCCTATTTGCAACTGGATTTATCTACCTCTATTCTAACAAGTTTCTCTAAACCTTCTCTTAACAGAAATGCGAAGTTCTGTTAACTTTCATTTAAAGAAACTGATTTTTGCCGCCAGCAAGGGAATCCGGTGATTGTTTCTCCCGTTCGACGGTTAACCTCGGAATAGATGGGATAACCTTAGATTAGCACTTAGTATTCTCCCCAACATCTATATCTTCCCTTCTTTTAATTTTCCTTTGCGCTCCTTCACATTTCTTAAATAATTTGACAAATCTCGCAATGAATGCTCAAAAAATACCTCGTCCCTGTGGGCTAAAAATTTGGGCAATTACGCCCTATTCTTTGGCAACAGCGATCGCTGGTGGGGCGAGAATTGCTAATCCCGACTTACCTGATATCCTGCTAATACTCGAACAGCCCCCGTTTATACCCTATCCATTAGTCGGATCTTTCTTAACAAAAAGAGAAGAAACTTAAAAAAAAGGGAGACGATTGATAGGTATAGTTTTGAAAGAAGGAATCAAGGTCCAGGTGAGCAAAAAAATGGAGAAATGGGCAGCCCAAGAATTACAGTATGCAGACCTAGGCGACAGGAGAAGAAAGAAAAGGTTAATCAGTATCGTGGAAAACTTGGCCAGCCAAATTAGTACAAGTGTGCCACAAGCTTCGGGAAATCTAGCGGCAGCGAGTGCCACCTATGACTTTTGGAATTCCCCCTATTTTCACCCCTCAGATATAATTGCTGCCCAAGCTAAAAGTACAGTAGAAAGAATCAAAGAACATCCAATAGTTTTGGCAGTGCAAGACACAACCAGTTTAGACTTTACGACACAAAAAGCCAAAAAAGGAATGGGTTATCTAGATTGTAAAACCTCCTTTGGTCTCAAAGTTCATACCACATTAGGAGTGTCCCCGGTCGGAATACCTTTAGGACTGATTAATCAATAGGTCTGGGCAAGAGAAGAAAAGAATTTAGGGATTGCCAAGCAACGAAAAAAAAGAGAAACCCAAGAAAAAGAAAGTCAAAGATGGTTAAATTCTTGCTCAGAAACACAACAACAAATACCCGAAGATATTCAAGTAGTAACAATCGGAGATTGTGAGGCAGACATATTTGATTTATTTGCCCAGTCAAGAAATCCTAACTCTCATTTATTAATCTGAGGAACTCATAACCGAAAAGTTAACTATCTCGTCGAAGACAAGGAAAAGTCAGGGCATCCAGAGACTAAATATTTACATCAATCCATCAGAGAAATTAAAGCCTGTGGTAGCCTAGATGTGCAAGTAAAACGCAATCCTAATCACGAGGCTAGACTAGCTAAACTAACAGCTAGATTTGCCAGTTTTGAAATACAAGTACCTAGCCATTACCCCAAGGCGAACCCTCGTCAACCTGTCAAATTACAGGTGATTTTAGTAGAGGAAGCAAGTAGGTTATTGCTGCTATCAAAGACCTGAAAAGAAGCAAAAGTACCAGATCCTTCAGAACCACTATTAAGTGCAAAACCAAATTTTAAGAAATCTTTCGCTCCTACAAGAAAATCAACCCTTCTCGACTTTATTAAAAATTTAGATGTAATACTAAATCTTGTTATTAAAAACTGATTATTTATTCCCCCTTTCGCCGTTCGGCGGTTCGACCGACCTCACCGTCGAAGCCTTTTGCCTGTCCTGATATGTAGCCTATACTCAACGGATTTAGTATAAGGCAAAGTCGTCCTTTTAGGACAGAGTTTCAAACCGAGGATTTGCGATGATACAATAAAGTTAGGCAAAAATGCGATCGCAAGAGATAAAGCATGGTTCAAGCACCCATCGAACCCCAACTTTTCTATCCTGACTCCGACGGTAAACCTATGGCCGACAACACAGTTCAATATCGCTGGATTGTTCGCTTGGTTGCCAATCTCAAGTATTTATTTAAAGAGCAAACCGTCTTTGTTGCCGGGGATTTGCTCTGGTATCCGCACCAGGTAATCGTACCACCCGCTCCTTGCCAAGCTCCCGATGCCATGGTGGTTTTCGGTCGTCCACCGGGTGAGCGGGGCAGCTATAAACAATGGGAAGAAGACAATATTGCTCCCCAGGTGGTGTTTGAAATCCTCTCTCCGAGCAATAGTGCCAGGGAAATGCTCAAAAAGCAGTCTTTCTATCGGGAGTATGGGGTATTAGAAATGTTTTTCTATGACCCAGACTCCCATGATTTCTGGGGATTGGTGCGGGCCAATCAGCAAGAGGATTTTTTCCCAGTAACGGCCTTGAATTTTCCTTGGACTTCCCCAATCCTAGGGATTCGGTTCGAGATGTTTGAAGAGGGTTTAGAGGTCTTTTATCCCAATGGGGAACGATTTAAAGACCCTGAAACCCTCTTTGAGGAACGCAACCAAGCACAACAAGAACGCAACCAAGCACAACAAGAACGCGACCAAGCGCAACAAGAGCGCAACCAAGCACAACAAGAGCGAGATCGCGCTTTTGCCCGATTACGCGAATTGGGCATTGACCCGACACAGTTGTTATAATAGTTAATTAATCTTCAGCTTAAGGGGGATTAATTGTTGAAATAAATCCCAAAGTTATTAACTCAATCCTCCTGTTTTGACTTCTTCCCTTGAGATAGTTGGCGATGGCAGAAAGCCCCCAATCCCAATAAACCTAAGCCCAGAATTGTGCTAGGTTCAGGGACTGTATTAACCGGTTCGACCCTTACGTCATTAACCTGTTCGACCCTTACGTCAAAACTTCCAATGTTGTTAGACCATTCATAACCATCCATTGTGCCAAGGAAGAGGCGAGTTGCGTTAGTAGGAACGATGAAATTCTGCACAGCACCACTGTTTGTTCCTGTCAGTCCATCGCCAATGAAGAAAACTTGCTTAACTTGTGGAGCTAACGAAGAAAAATTGAGTCCAATTGAATAAAAGTTAAGAAATCCAGGTGCAAGAGTCAAATCTGGCTGGCTGTTATCTAAAAAGACACCGAGAAGAGAATTAAGCGGAGCGGTAATATCGGAAATTCCATTTTCACTCCCAGACAAATGGCTAAAAAAACTTCCCCCATCCGGCCCATACAAGGGTTCGAAGGGATCATTGCTGACTCCCCCAGATGCGGAGAAATTGAGGGTTTGTCCAGAAATAAGGGAAAGTCCCAACACTTGTACAGGAGATTGAGCAGGAGCAACATCTACAAAGGAAGCCGTAGATCCATTTGGCATCCCTGCAAGCCAAGCATCAGATGTGCCAGGAACCGTGACATTTACAGCTTGTACTCCACTAGCGATGGAAAGACTGATAAGTAATACCCCCCCCCAATGGAGTTTTTGATAAGTTTAGCTAATGTCATGACTAAATACCTCTTAAAAAATCTGGTTCTGCCTGATTTGTAATGTTTAATTCTGTAGATGTCAAGCTCTTGCCGTTAACTTTATCAAATCTTAACAATCCTCTAATAAATTTATCAAATCTTAACAATACTCTAAGTTACTTATAAAAATAAAGGTATGTTAGCGACAGCGTAACACGCCCTACTTATCGAAAATTTGGGTTAAAACCCCGTCGTTTTACGACGGCTTTTCTTGATTTTTAATAGAGCATCTGAGAACTTCCAGGGTTGCACCTCTCAGTTATCAGTTATCAGTTATCAGTTATCAGTGGGTAAGTCATCAGTTATCAGATGTGAGTTTTTAAGTGTGCAGTATTAAATAGAAGTTTCCTCCTGTCTTTTTAATGTTTACTGTTTACTGATTACTGTTTACTGATCACTGATTATAGAGT
>NZ_JADBRW010000418.1:0-20281 GCF_020247025.1 Microcystis sp. M109S1 | reverse complement strand
GGTGGTCGAGGGAATCAACAATAAACTTAAACTAATAAAACGAAGAGGCTATGGCTTTAGAAACTTTCGGAATTTTTGGGTTAGAAGTATGTTATCTTGGCATCTTGTCTGTTGATTTAGCATAAAGAGTAACGAAGAGCCCTAATTGTTTTCTACCGGCGCCGAAAGAAAATCCTCCGATAATCCTAGCGCCAATTACCCAAACCTGACTCCATTCGTAACTATCTCGGCGCTTACCCTAACGGCACTGGTCAGGCGATATTCTGACTTTATTCCAAACGACAAGTTTAAGCAAATCTAAGCGCTTTCCTCACTAGATAATCGTCCTTCAATCGGTTCGTATTCATCTTCCAAGAGCCAGAGTTGAGCCTCTTCATAATCTGGAAACGCCTTGACGAGACGGTACTTTTCAGCAGGATCAAAAACATAACATCCCCTCGCCTTATCGATCAACACTAGCAGGATATAGGGAGGGGACTGCATGGAATCCACCCAAACTTCTAGGAAGCGCCAATTATCCTTCACTAGGTCGGGTTCGAGGAATTGCGTGATATTGGTTGTTTGCATTAATCTTAACCTCGCCGTAGAATAAAGAAGACTTTAAACCATCTGGGCTAATTCGACAACCAATCGCTTCGGCAAAAAATAGCCCATAGCGTTCATAGTTACGAATATTTCCCGTGTATTCACCCCTTTCTATGATAGCCTGAATAACTCGTAGCATTGTATCTTCATCTTTAAACACATGAATAGCTCGTCCTCGTAACAGTAATCTCCGTGATTGTGGAGTATTCGGTAGATGTTTAGAAATATGCTTAGTGTCAAGAAAAATCTCGCGATTAATTCCGCTCATAATGGTTAGACTTCGGCGTTTCTAATAATTGCTGGAATCGGCAGGCCGTCTTCCGCTAAAGCCGCAATATAACCGGCAATCGCCTCTTTTATATTAATCAAGGCTTCTTCTTTCGTTTTTCCCTGACTAACACAGCCTTTGAGACTTGGACACTCCACAATCCAATAGCCATCTTCGTCTCGATGTACAATGACTTGCCTCATTTTCCCACTCGCTCTTTAAGAAGTGTTAATAATTACCCCTAATCATAGCAAACAACTCAGCCAAATTTATTTACCGTTCCTGCATTAGCCTTCCCCCAACGTCATCTCTAGATTTAGTCCAGGCACTGAAGAATACTTACACTAGCGGCTCTGGTTTTTAGCAACCAAAGTAAATTACATATCTTAAATTGAGAGTAACTAAACTTGACAATCGGTTTAACAATGCGCTAGAGTAACTGAAACTTCTCAACTGTAACGCTGGCTGAAGGGAGGCTATTAATTCCGACTAAATTTCTTTACTACTAAACTAAGAAAATATAATTATGACAAACTATCAAACAGAAATCCGAATCAAAGTTTCTTTAGATGTTGCTGAAAATTATTGGAATGCAACGGAAGAAGAACGCCAAAAAATAGCAGAAAAAATTGCTTTTTATGTTCAATCTTCAAATTTATCTAGAAAAGAATCTCTGGACAAATTATATAAAACGATGGCTACTATTGGACAAAAAGCACAAGAGAGAGGATTAACCCTTGAAATTTTAGAATCTCTCTTAAATGAAGATGACTAAACGCTTTGTTATCGATACCAATGTTATTATCAGTTAATATCGAGAGTTTACGCCAACGTTTTCGAGAGTTGCTCAAGCTAGTGAAAAAGTGAGCCTGAGAGCAGTTATCTTAATGGTGAGGTAGGAAGTTTTCGTTTTGGGTAGCAAATTAGGTTATACTTCAATGTTAAGAAATGTAACCAAGTACAAAACCCTTACTGTTGCCTTGTCTAAACAGTTAACTTTATTTTTGTCCGACTACTGAAATTCTCAGCCAGCAATTTATAAGCAGATCAATGTCATCTTGTCAAGTATTTGAACAATCAATTCAGATTAAAGCTAGTGCCACGACGGTGGAGCGTTGTATCACGGATTTAGAGTTAATGCGTCGTTGGTTGAATCCGGTGTTAGTTTGTGAACCTATCGGCGACTGGAAGACCGATATCGGTGGTAGAAGTCGTTTTTTGATTCAAATTCCCCTAATTCAGCCAACGCTAAAAAGTACGGTGATTGAGAGGGAACCGGGATTAATTGTCTGGCAATTTGAAGGCTTTTTTCGCGGATGCGATCGCTGGGAATGTCAACCCAATGATGGCGGCACTTGTCTAATCAATCGTTTTGAGTTTGCGATTCCTAATCCGGTTGTGGGGTGGGGATTCCAGCAATTCGCCGCCAAATGGACGAAAAAGGATATGGAAGCGCAATTAAGACGCTTAAAACGAGTAGCCGAGGAAATTTATCTACTTTCAGCCGAAAGTTAAGCTGATGCAGTGGTAAACGGGGGGTGTTGGGGATGGGAGAATACCCTTATCCCCAACAGCTAACCCCTGATCCCTAATCGATCGAGATCGACTGGGGACTGTTGCCGTTATCCTGATTATTGTCGTTAAAACTGACTAATCCCTGCTGTTCTAACCATTTTTTGAGGGGATCGTCCGAAAGTTTCAAGCGCAGTAATCCCGAGGCAAAACCACCGAAAAAAGCGATCGGTTGTTGAATCAGTTCTTTAACAACGGGTTGTAATTCATCGAGAAACATCTTATTCTATCTCCTGATATTGTCACACCTATCAATGTTAAGTTAATTGAAGTGATTCTGTAAGACTAGCATGACTGAAACTTCCGACACGGTGAAAAAATTTTTCCGGCTAACCCCGTTTATTTTCCTAGTAATACTGCTCATCTGGCTAGGAATTAGGTTAATTGCTCCCGATAGCGTCAGTTTATTCGCAGGTACTCGTCCCGATTATTTGGGAGTCAGGGAGGGTAAACTGGCCCCTTGTCCGGTCACTCCTAATTGTGTTAGTAGTCAGAGTCAGGATCAGGCTCATTCGATCGAACCCCTTAGTTATCAGGGTAGCGGCAAAGAAGCGATCGAGCAATTAGCTAAAATTATCGCTTCCCAACCGAGAACTAAAATTATTAACCAAGATAGTAACTATCTCTACGCCGAATTTAGCAGTCAATGGATGGGATTTGTCGATGATCTGGAATTTTCTCTTAATCCTAGCAAAAATGCGATCGATGTTCGCTCGGCCTCCCGGTTAGGAGAATCGGATTTAAATGTCAATCGAGAGCGAGTGGAAACCCTGAGAAAACTCTTTTCAGTGAGCAGTGAGCAGTGAGCAGTAAACAGTGAGCAGTAAACAGTGAGCAGTAAACAGTGAGCAGTAAACAGTGAGCAGTAAACAGTGAGCAGTAAACTGCTATTTGATGATGCTCACTTAAAACTCAAAACTGATAACTGATAACTGATAACTGATAACTGATAACTGATAACTGATAACTGATAACTGATAATTGAATACTATAAACTTGAAAAATTATGTTTCGTCCCCAACCGATACCAGCAAAAGCAGGACAGGAATCCGTCTGGGATTATCCGCGTCCCCCGCGCCTAGAATTATCGCCTAAACACCTAAAAATTATCTTTAATGGTGTGATAATTGCCGATACTAAAAGCAGTTATCGAGTTCTAGAAACCAGTCATCCCCCAGTTTATTATCTACCGCCCCAAGATATTAAAATGGAATACCTGCAAGCCACAGCAGAAAAGTCTTTTTGTGAGTGGAAAGGTTTAGCGGGATATTACAATATCACCGTTGGGGATCAACAGGTAATTAACGCCGCTTGGTATTATCCGGAGCCAACACCAGAGTTTCAGGCAATTAAGGATTATCTGGCTTTTTATCCCGCCAAAATGACCGCTTGTTATGCCGACGGTGAATTAGTACAACCGCAACCGGGTAACTTTTACGGGGGATGGATAACCTCCGATGTGGTTGGTCCGTTTAAAGGCGTTCCCAATAGTTGGGGCTGGTAATCAGGTTAAGTAAGTAGTCGTGCAAAATTAACTTCTTGGTTAGGAAAGGCAAAAGGCAAGAGGCAGCTTTGTTCTCCCTACACCCCACACCCTACACCCCACACCCTACACCCCACACCCTACACCCCACACCCTACACCCCACACACCGTTAACTCCTAGTTTCTACTTTTGACGAGAAATTATGACTATATCCCAACCCGATCTAGAACCCACTTGGATGACGATTATTCGCCTCTTGCGCTGGGATAAACCCGCCGGTAGGTTAATTTTGATGATTCCCGCTTTATGGGCGGTATTTTTGGCGGCAGACGGGGTGCCACCGCTACCCTTGATCGGGGTGATCGTTTTGGGAACTTTGGCCACTAGCGCCGCCGGCTGTGTGGTTAACGATCTTTGGGATCGGGATATCGATCCACAAGTCGATCGCACCCGTAACCGTCCTTTAGCGGCCAGAGCTTTATCGATCAAGGTTGGTCTGATTATCGCTCTGATTGCTTTCTTTTCTGCCGCAATTTTAGCTTTATATCTCAATTTCCTGAGTTTTTGCCTATGTTTAGCCGCCGTTCCCTTGATTATCTGCTATCCTCTGGCCAAGCGTTTTTTTCCTGTACCGCAATTGGTTCTTTCTCTCGCTTGGGGTTTTGCCGTTTTAATCTGTTGGAGTGCCGTCACCGGGTCGTTAAATAGTAATACATTTATATTATGGGGAGCGGTGATTTTTTGGACATTGGCATTTGATACAATTTATGCTCTGTCCGATCGAGAGGATGATCTCAAGGTTGGTATTAACTCTAGTGCCATATTTTTCGGCAAATACGCCCCGGAAGCCGTGGTGGTCTTTTTTGCCCTAACAGTGGGTTTATTGGCTTGGGAGGGGCAAAAACTGCAATTATCAGCCTCTTTTTGGCTAGGGTTGGGTCTAGCGGCGATCGCTTGGTTGCGTCAATACCGGCTGTTACGTCAATCGGATTTACCTAAACCAGTTTATGGTCAAATGTTCGGTCAAAATGTTTGGGTCGGTTTTATTTTATTAGCGGGTATGATTGCAGGGAGTTATTTTTAAATAAGTAAATCGAGTAATTTTTTACTCTTTCGGTCTTCCTAGGTGTTTTTTAAGCTCGATCGCTCTAAAATTGAGTTAGTAACTAGCCAGACAGAATTAATTAGACATATCTAACCACCTCTTGCCTTTTGCCTATCCTAACCAAGAAGTTAATTTTGTCCTACTACTTAAATTACTGATCCGTAACCAATGTCTAACTCGAAATCCGATAACGTTTGGGACCACAAACCCCGTTGGTGTCAACCTTGGTCGATTCTGTTGACAGGAATTACCCTGATTGCTGGGTGTTGGTTTTTAACCCAGCGTCTCTGGTTAACTCTACTCCTATCTATTCCCATACTCCTTTGGTGGTTTGTCTTCCTAATTCTTTATCCGCGGACGCTGCAGCAACAGTTAAACACAGAAAGAATCGGGGAAAGCATTGATTAAAACAGGAAAGACAGGACAGGGATTTTTATCCTGTAATTGACTACTTTCATCTCCGCGAAAAGTGTTCCAACGAAAAGGAGCTTTTTTTTCACTCGACATCCATAAAAGTCTTTTTGCTCGCGTCATAGCTACATACAAAAGTCGGTATTCTTCAGCTTTTTTAAGTTGTCCAGCTTCTAACCAAGCGCTTAAAGGTGGGGGAATAATTGGTATGCTGTCGGGGTTTAAATAGCGTTGATGAACTGCTGCTCGAATTTGCGCTCTGGCCACTTCTGCGAGGGTAAAATCTGCCAAAAATTTTGCCCCATTGGGAACCCAAGGTTTGCCCGGGATAATATCTTCGTGAAGAAAGGGGATAAAAACATAATCCCAGTCTAAACCCTTGGCTTTGTGCATAGTAATAATCGTCAGTTGTCCGGGACGAGTATAACAATCGTCGTTATCTTCTTCCACTCCTTCAAAGCGCTCAGAGGCGATAATTTCATTGAGAGTATTAATTGTATTTTTTAGAGAACTATTACCAGCAGTTTCCTGATAAATACGGGCGGTTAATTTTTGCAAAGTGGCTAATTCTGACCCCGAATATTGGAGAGTCATAGCGAAAAAAGATAAGAGTTGATAATGGGGTAATTCTAATCTAGCTTTTAATAGACTGCAGCAATAACGACGGGCGATTTTTTCGTTAGATTTGAGTTCAGGATCGAGGGGAGTGGGATAAAGAAATTGTTCGGGATAGGTAACTAAAGGATTTAAGTCTTGGGCAGTAATTAAACCCCTAAATTGTAGCACTTCTAAAGCCCCCTTGAGATAATCGGGAGAGTGGGGACGTTCGACAAAAGCTAATAGTTTCAGCATTTCGGCGGGAATTTGGGAAAAGCGATCGATCTCATTAGCTTCAAAAATTCTGATTTGATAACTTTTATAAAAATGGGCAAATTTTTGAGCAAAAAAGTGTCCTTGTCGATTTTCTCTAACGAGGATAGCCGCATTATGTTGAGGGTTTTCTTGGAGTAATTTAACTAGACGTTTTTCAATTAATTCCACTGTTTGATAAATGTCATCGGGTTGATAAATTTCTAATCCTTTTCCCTCCTTAACTGGATTAGGTTGGGGATCTTCAGCACCGACGGGAAGAATCGCTTGAACTCGAAAAGGAGCCTCGGTAACTTTATGATTATCTTTCCCCTGTTTCCAATCTCGATCGACCCATTGTAAAACTAAATTAGCAGCTTCAATAATTTTAGTATTGCTGCGACCTGCTTGGTTCATAGTGGATAAATTGCCTTCGTTTTGACAACTTTCACAAAACCAATTAAAGTAAACAGGATCGGCAGGGGTAAAGGTAGAATTAATCGCTTGATTGGGATCGCCCACGCGAATTAAATTAGGTATTTCCCCGTCATTATTTTTTGCTAAAATAGTAATTAGTTTTTCTTGGAGAGGACTAGAATCCTGTGCCTCATCTTCAAAGACTCCAAAGACAGATTTTTGCCATTGTCGGCGAATTTTTTCTTCATCTAATACTCGCAAGGCTCCTAAAATCATGTCATCATAATCTATATAGTTTTTCTGACGCATCAGGATTTCATACTGTTGGTACAAACCACTAGCAATAGCGAGAATTTGATAATTATCGTCGGTGTAGTGGCTTAATTCCCAGACTTGCTGCGGTGATAATCCCGAACTTTTTAGCTCATGAATGGCCGTATAGGCAAGACTAGGTAAAATTTCGGTTCTCAACACCGATTGACGGCGTAATCTTTCTGTTTCTTCCCCATCAAATTCCACTCCTTCTAATAACTTTTGATAACGAATTGGGTCAGTAATTAGCCATTTTTCCACCGAGTTTCTAATAATTCTGTGGCTAGGAGTCGGAATAACTAAGGTAGAAGATTCGAGGTATAATCCCGATAATTCCGAGTAACGACGGGCCAATTGTAGGGCCAGTCCGTGCAGAGTTTGGACGCTGAAACCTTGGGCCGAAAGTTGTAAATCTTGCAAGCGTTGTTTAATTTTAGCTTTAATACTAGCGGCAGCCGAGCGCGTGTAGGTGACAATAATTAACTGTTTTTTAGCATGAAGTTGCTCACGAGCAATAACCATAGCGGCAGCTACGGCCAAACTGTGGGATTTTCCTGCCCCCGGCACCGCAGAAATGGCCATTTTTCCCCCTTGCCAATCGGCTAATTCCTGTTGTCCGGCTCGCAGTTGTTGCCGGAGATTGACCAGTAAACTTTCTCGATCAATTACTTTAGTTTCGCTCATTATTCTACGCCAATTTTATTTTTAGTTTAATTGTATTACTATTAACACTGTCCACTTAAAACTGTAATCTGATAACTGATAACTGATAACTGATCACTGATCACTGATATATAGCCAATTTTGTTGTACTTCTACTCGAATTTTGCCGGTTAAGGAGGAAGTGGCATCGCGATTAACACCGGTAATGAGATTAACCACTGACTCAACTTCGGCAAAATTAGGGGATGAGGGTAAATATTGAGCCAAAAATAAACGAATCACTCGTCTTTGTATCGCTAGAGGTAGAATTTGTAAAGGGGAGCGATCGAGTCTTTGTTGATCTAGATCGATAACCTGGCGAAAAATATCCTGGGCAATACTATCTAAATAATCGCTTTCTGCTTCCAAAATTTCGGCAGTTTGGGCGAGATGTTTTTCGATTTGGGGATTTAAATTAGTTTGCAGGTAGGGTAATAATTCCTGACGGATGCGATTGCGAGCATAGCGTAAATTCTCATTAGCTCGATCATACCAGATCGGTAATTCTCGACTTTGACAAAAAGCGAAAGTTTCCCCGCGAGTGACATTTAAGAGGGGACGGACTAAAAAAATATCTGGGGTTAAACTTGTCAACCAAGTTAAGGCAGAAAGTCCATCACTACCCGCCCCGCGCATGAGATTATAAAGAAAAGTTTCCGCTCGATCGCTCCTCGTGTGTGCCGTGAGAAGATAATTAAAACCCTGTTCTTGGGCTATTGTTTGTAAAGCTTGATAACGCCATTGTCGGGCCTTGGCTTCCGTTTCCGCCATGGGGGGTGCGGTGGTAATATAAACAGGTAATTGCCAAATTTCGGCGATTTCCCGCACATGAGTGACTAATCCTCGGTCGGAGGACCAACGGTGATCACAATGAGCGATCGCTAGTTGCCAACCCCAACGAGAGCGCAAATCCAGCAATAATTGCCCTAAACAGAGGGAATCCTGACCTGCCGACAATGCCACTAACAGAGACGCATTTTTAGGTAGTAATTGTCCCTTTTTCACCGTGGTTTCCAGACGAGTATGGAGAGGTGTCCAAAAATTAGCCAAAATTTTTAGATTTATTTACTTGACAAGGGTGTGGAAAGTATTTTCAGTGAACAGTGAACAGTAATCAGTGATCAGTAATCAGTGATCAGTAAACAGTGATCAGTGAACAGTAAACAGTAAAAAGACAGTAGGAAACTGCTATTTAATACTGCTCACTTAATACATAATGCTCACTTAAAACTCAAATCTGGTAACTGATAACTGATAACTGATAACTGATAACTGATAACTGATAACTGATAACTGATAACTGATTTAAGCTTGCCAATTAACCCAATCTTGGGGTTTTAGGAAGACATCATAGAGTTTTGCTTCTGGGGTGTTTGGTGCAGGTTGATAACAGTATTCCCAACGGACTAAAGGAGGTAAAGACATCAAAATCGACTCGGTACGACCGTTAGTTTGCAGCCCAAAAATTGTGCCACGATCATAAACTAAATTAAATTCTACATAACGACCGCGACGATAGAGTTGAAACTGACGTTCTCTGTCACCGTATTCCGTCGAGTGCCGTTTCTGGACAATGGGAACGTAAGCGGGTAGAAAAGCCCGGCCACAGTCATTAATGAAACTAAAAATTTCTTCCCAGCTGCGCGGTTGTTGGGGAGATAATTTTTCTGAATAGATAGCGGCATTACTTTCGGCAAAAGGACCACGATAGAGAGGGTCTAAACCGTCTTGGTAATCAAAGAAAATCCCGCCGATGCCTCTGGCTTCCTGACGATGATTGAGATAAAAATATTCATCACACCAGCGTTTAAAAACGGGATAATATTCGGGATGATGTTGGTCGCAAACCTGTTTAAAAGTGCGGTGAAAATGACTAGCATCTTCTTCAAAAGCATAGTAGGGAGTTAAATCAGCGCCACCGCCAAACCACCAAACCGGACCTGCTTCAAAATAGCGATAATTGAGGTGAACCGTGGGAATATAAGGATTGTGAGGATGCAAGACCATCGAGGTTCCCGTGGCATAAAATTCATGACCGGCAGCCTCGGGCCGTTGTTTGGCAATGCTAGGAGGTAATTCTTTCCCCCAAACTTCCGAAAAATTCACCCCTGCTTGTTCAAAAATTGCCCCTTCCCGCAAAACTCGCGAACGTCCGCCGCCACCTTCGGGCCGTTGCCAACTATCTTCGATAAATTTTGCTTGTCCATCCACTTCTTCTAATCCCTGACAAATTTCATCCTGTAGGGATTTCATAAATTCACTGACGCGGCTACGGCTGTCACTGGCGGGCAAATTGGCAAGGGTGGGGGTTGTGGTGAATGCAGTCATACTCAAGGATCAAAGTTGATAACTCAGTGATTATATTACTACTGGGTGATGAAACGGCCGCTCTTCGATACTTAACTTAACATTTAGACGGATTGGAAGTGGGGAAGTGGGGGAGTGGGGAGAATAAATAAAAATAATCTCCTGACGACCGGCGACCGGCTCCTGAATTTCGCCAGAATTAGTCTCAATCAGGTTTTTTTAAGAGTTTTGCCCCACAGTTTTTACAAAAATTGGCATCTATATCGTGACGGGGTAAACCACAATCTGGACAAGGATAATCAATTTGAGTGCCAGATTTTAATAGTTGTTTAGTCAGATCGCTAATTTGCAAGGGAATTAACAAAACTCCCGTTAAAATCATTAAAACTGCCACCATTTTGCCCCCATCAGAAAGGGGAGTTACATCCCCAAATCCCACGGTAGTCATAGTCACGACAGCAAAGTAAAAAGCATCAAAAAATGTCCGATAAACTTGGGGATTAATTGGGTGTTCGATCTGATAAATTAAACCTGCATAGACAAAAATAATCGAAAATAGAGTTAGTAATATGCGAGTAAATACTATCTGATCGGAAGTTTTAATCCGAAAAATAGAAAGATCGGAACCAAAAAAACGAATCACTCGCAAAATTCTAAACCAGCGAAAAATTCTAAAAAACCTAATATCAAAAAAACCAAAAAATAGGGGCAAAATTGACAATAAATCTAGAATGGAAAAAATATTAAAAACAAAGCCTATTTTTGATTCCGCACACCAAAACCGAATTAAATACTCTAGGGAAAATAAGCTTAAAATTCCCCAATCAAGCTGACGTAACCACATTTGCCAAGTGACGGATAAGGGATAGGTTTGAGCCACATAAATCCCCAAAGATAGTAAAATTAATGCCAAGATAAGCAGATTTACAGTCAGTCCGATCGCCGTGGTGACATCCTCTAAATAAAAAGCTATTTTGGCACGAAAAGAGAGCATAAATTAAGCTATCAGTAAACAGTAACCAGTAATCAGTGAACTGAAAGCTCACATCTGATAACTGATCACTGATAACTGATAACTGATTAAGGTAATTCCACCGAAGTTGGTTTAGCAATATGAGGTAAACCCCAACCTAATTTTTCCCGGAGGATGCGGAAGAATTCCGTTGATTGCAGGCGAATAAAATGAACATTGTAGGGGGATTTCTGCACATTAATTCGATCTTCTGGCAAGATATAAGAACCGCCATTACCGTCCACTACCATCACCATCCGATTAGCAGTTGCTGGGAAAATATTCACAGTTTCCTTGTCAGAAAATACCAAGGACCTGGAAGCTAAAGAATGGGGACAAATGGGGGCTAATTGTAATACCGGCACATCGGGAGTTATTACCGGGCCACCGGCGCTGAGAGCATAGGCAGTAGAACCAGTAGGAGTGGAGAGAATCACCCCATCGGCAGCGATATCGACGGGCGCGTGTTCACCAATTTGAATCTCAAAATGACACATACTGGTGAGGGGTTCGCGGTGGACGACCACCTCATTGAGAGAAAGTGCCTCCCAGAGGAGGGTATCTTCGCGAAATAGTCGCACCGTGATCATCGAGCGATTTTCGATGGTGTAATTCCCCTCTAGAACCAGTTCTAAGGCGGGTTCAAGCTGATTTAGGTAAATTTCGGTCAAAAAGCCCATGTGTCCCGTATTGACCGTTAACAGGGGCAAATTGAGGGTGGCCAACTGCCGGGCCGCCGATAGGACTGTACCATCGCCCCCCAACACGATCGCAAAACTTAAATCCTGATCGAAGTGGGGGGGGACTAACTGATCGATCGGGGTAAAACAAACCGGACGAGAGGGTTTAGAATGGCCTAGCAGGCCACCGCTGCCAGTAGCCATAAACACCTGGCAACCTAGGGAAAGTAGCTGATCTTGTATCTGATGGGCTGTTTTACAAGCGATAGGCTTAATATCGTTGTAAATAATGCCGATTTTGGGCATTGACAAATTTTCCTACTGCTGAATCACGCTTTCTTTTTGAAAGGAGTTTTCTTCTTCTTCTGAGCTTTTTGTTTCTCGAAGTCGATTTCCTTGAGCTTCTTGAGAATGCGGCTAAAGTATTCTTGTAAATAGGATTCTAAAGTAGTTGTTTGACTCGGATCAAGGCCAAATACTTGATAAACTTCTTCCATTGGGCCATCAAGAGCTTGACCACTAGCGAGAACTTCCGCAAAAGCTAGTCGGTCAGATATATTATAAGTCCATTGGAAACAACGGCTTATTCCCCGCATAAAACGCAGTAATCCCATGGGTAAACGCCAAATTTTCCCCTCTTTACCCGATAAGCGTTCGCAAACTTCGATAATTTCTTCAGCTTTCCAAGCTTTGCTGCCCACCACAGGATAGGATTGACCGACGGTTTCGGGGACTTCTAGGGCGCGAACGGCGAATTTAGCGATATCTTGGGTGTCCATGTAGGCGATCGCCGTACTTTCCCCCGTGATCCAGACCGTTTGATTATCTAACATCGGGATGGCGTATTGACCGATTAAACCCTGCATAAAGCCACAGGGACGCAGAATTGTATATTTTAACCCCGATTCTGCTAGAAATTTCTCGGTACAGCGTTTTATCTCCATTAAAGGCACGTTGGGATATTTTTCGGCATTGAGAATCGAAAAGAAAATAAAGCGATCGACTCCCGCAGTTTTGGCCGCTTGAATCAGATTAACTTTACCATCCCAATCCACCTGTTTAATGCTGGCTGAGTCCGTCGCCCGGGCAGTAGCGGCATCGATCACCGCGTCCATTCCCTCTAAAGCGGCAATAATGGTACTCTTATCCCGTAGGGTTCCCCCGACTAATTCTGCGCCCCATTCCTTCAAAAAAGCCGCTTTTCTCTGACTGCGTACCAAACAACGCACTTGATGTCCCTGATCGATGGCATGACGCACGATCTGTCGCCCTAGGGTTCCTGTCGCACCGACAACTAATACTTTCATCTATAATTAATTTTTTGTTACATTTGTTAACACTTCTCTAAGATACTATCAAAAAAGTGGATCATTGGGGATAGAAAAATTCTAAGATTCCCCGATCCCCGTCCAGTTCTACCATTGTTCCCACCGGTAAAGCGGCATTATCGCCATCATGACCGAAAGGTAACTCAGCAATAACCGCAATGCCTAAATCGCCCAAACGCTCTTTTAAGACTTCCTCTACGGTTTGACTATCACTGTCGGGGGCTGCCAGACAACGGCTAAAACGACCGAGAGCAATGCCTTTAATTTGGGAGAAAATGCCCAGCATTCGCCACTGAGTTAACATTCGATCGATCCGGTAGGGGGCCTCGGTTACGTCCTCTAGGGCTAAAATTACCCCCTCTAGGGTGGGTTGAACCGAGGTTCCGAGGAGATGGGTGGCTACGGTTAAATTAGCTGGTAATAAGCGTCCCCGCACTTTGCCCCCACCCCAACCTTGACCGACAAGAGGGGCTAAAGGACGACCTTCCAGAAGAGAAAAGAGGCGATCGATTGATTGGGGACTTTCTTGGGCTAAGGTGGTTAAAACTGCCCCGTGAACGCTACAAATGCCCTGTTTCGCTAAACTCCATAAAATCCCCGTCACGTCGGAAAAACCGATTAACCATTTCGGGTTAGTTTTTGCCCATGTCCAATTTTCTAAGAGGCGAGCGCTACCGTAACCCCCCCTAGCGCAGAGAATTGCTTGACAATCGGCATCTTGCCATGCTTGGGCTAAAGCTTGACGACGTTGCTCGTCGCTACCAGCGAGATAACCGAGACGATTAGCCCAATTCTCGCTAAATTCCACTTGATAACCCCTTGATCGCCAGATTTCTACGCCTTTTTCTAGGGCGGCTAATTCCTTGACGGCTCCACTGGTGGCCACCAGAGAAACTTTAGCACCGGGTTGCAGAAATGATGGGATGATCATAGGTTAATTCTCTTTTGTTGGCGGATTAAGCGGAAATTACAGGCAATTTTGTGGCAGCATGAAAACTGACAGCATATTTTATCGAATGTTTCTCGATTTTCCCGATTCGTTCTTTGAATTAATTGAGCGAACGGATGCTATGGTTAGCAATTATCGATTTACTTCCCAAGAAGTTAAACAACTAGCTTTTCGATTGGATGGTTTATTTTTGCCGCTCGATCATCTAGAAAATTCGCCCTTTTATCTGGTAGAAGTGCAGTTTCAAAAGGATGAAGACCTATATTATCGATTATTTTCGGAACTTTTCTTATATCTTAGACAGTATAAACCTGTGTCACCCTGGCAGATAGTTGTTATTTATCCTAGCCGAGAAATTGAGCGAGAACATCCCCAGCAATTTGCAGATTTGTTATCCCTAGCAAGGATTAAAAGAATCTATCTGGATGAATTGGCAAATGACGAGACTCCTTCCTTAGCGATCGCCATGATCAAATTGGTTACGGAAAGTGAGAGTCAAGCTGTTAATTCTGCTAAGATTTTAATTAAACAGGCTCAAAGAGAAGTGAGCGATCGCTTAGTGCAGAAAAATGTCATTGATTTAATCGAAACGATAATCATTTATAAATTACCCCAAAAAAGTCGAGAGGAAATTGAAGCTATGTTGGAACTGCAAGACCTAAAACAAACTCGTTTCTATCAAGAAGCTTTTGGAGATGGAATTGAACAGGGAATAAACTTGCAAAAATTGAAAACAATTCCTCTACTGCAAGACCTCGGTTTAACCCCGCAACAAATCTCGGAACGCTTAGACTTGAATCTGGAAACAGTGCTTAACTATTTGGCACAACAGCAACAATAATCAATCCTGTTTAAACAGTCTAGAAAAGCAGCAATTGCTAAGTATTGGGAAAATGAATAGTAGCGAATCAGTGACCTTTAATCTATCAGCGATAACTCGATGAATAACGACTTATTGACTTTTCTCTTTTGTGTTGCCCTTCTTATTCTCTATCTAGTTTTTTCAGCTTTAACCGAGATGGGAACAAAATGGCCTTGGACAAAAAAATAAGAGAAATAATTATAAAGGTTAATAAACATAAGATCGTGTGAGGGATTCGGTCATTGGTAAAATTATAGAGATTTGCTATCTAAACAATTAACTCTATCGCTCTACTGATAAAATATGAAACTAATTGGTGATATTTCCCTGAGCTTGGATTTATTCTTGTTGCTTTTTTTCTGGCATTGTCTCATCGGTGGCATTGCTACAGTCATCGCTATCAATAAAGGCTATCCAAGATTAAATTGGCTAATCTTCGGACTTCTGGGAGGAACCTTTACCTTTTTTATCGCCCTCTTTCTAGAAAAAAAGCCCAAAATTTAAGGGATGATATTGCTTGATTATCCTTTAATAGTTCCCATCAACACCTCTAAATCTTCTGCGTCTAACTCCTCTGGGATGCCATTACGAATTAATTCCGAAAAATCCTCATTGGGAACCATAAAACATAGTGCATAAAGTCTTCCGTCCCCCACATTTCTAATCTCGTGAATACCTGTGGGACGGACTAATAAACTATCCCCCGGACCCAGGGGAATCGGTTTACCATCACAGATAGCCATTCCTTCCCCTTTGAGGATAAAAAACATTTCTACGGCAAAATGATGACGATGGGTAGGGGTGCGACCGTGGGGATCGAAAATTTCCACACAAACGGTCAAGGAATCCCCCGCTACGGTAGAATCGAAGACGATCGCTAAACGATTCGTATCCCCAGCACTAATGCGAAAAACTTGATAATCCCGGGGAGATCGAATCACGGGTAACATACAATGATCGCTAGTTAGTTGGCTATTCATCGCTGATTTCGATCGAAGTGTGGATGATTCTAAGACTAGCAAAAATTTTCAACTTCGCTCGATTGCGTCCACCACTTTCCTCACATCTACGATCGCATCCACATCATGGACGCGCAGGATATCGGCCCCCTTAGCGATCGCTATTGCACAGGCCGCCGCCGTTCCGAAAACTCGTTCTTTTGGGTCATCTTTGCCTGTAATCTCGCCAATAAAGCGTTTTCTCGACAATCCAATTAAAATAGGTAAGTCTAAATCCCGAAATTGCCCTAATTCTCGCAATAACTCAAGATTTTGTGTCCCGGTTTTGGCAAAACCAATCCCTGGATCGATGATAATATTTTCCCTAGCAATACCCCAATGTAAAGCTTCCTTAACGCGATCCTGTAAAAATTCTTTAATTTCCTTGACTAAATCGTCATAATGTGTTAAAGATTGCATGGTTTGCGGATTGCCCCGCAGGTGCATGAGGATGATGGGAACGGCCAATTTAGCCACCGTGGGCAATAATAGGCGATCGAAGGTTCCCCCAGAAATATCATTGATCAAATCGGCCCCAGCGGCGATACCTTGGGCTGCCACGATCGCCCGGGTAGTATCGAGAGAGATAGGAATAGAACTTTGTTGTCGAATAGCAGTGATTACGGGGATAACTCGCGATAATTCTGCTTCTAGGCTAATTTCTTCGGCTCCCGGACGGCTGGATTGACCACCGATATCGATTATATCAGCCCCGGCCTCGATCATTTTCATTGCCTGTAGCAGGGCATTTTCAACATTGTCAAATTCTCCCCCATCACTAAAACTATCGGGAGTAACGTTTAAAACACCCATGATATAGGTGCGTTTTCCCCAAGCAAAAATATGTTCACGAATTGCCGTTAAACTTGACATAATACTAAATCCTGTTTCAAAAGTATAGGAAAGTGGGAACTGGGGAAAAAGGAGCAGGGAGAATAACTAAAAATAATCTCCTGAATACTGATAACTGACGGTGATAGTTAATTTTTAGGTAGGGAAGAATCTTTTAATTCAAAATAAGCTTGTACTTCTTCTTTCCAGAGTTGATATTTTTCTTGAATTAGTTGATATTGACTAGCAAAATCGAGGGGCAAATCAACGAGATTGGTATCGATATCGGATTGCACTAATTCCCGTTCGATCAGGGTTTCTCGGATAAATTTCAAACATTCTTGTCTCAAAGTTTCCGCTTGATCAATAATTAGCTGTACTTGATTAATTGCTCGATCGTACAATCGGGTTTGTGAATGAAAAATTTCGGAAGATGCGGCCAGATTTCGCAGTCTATGTAATTGATTTCTCTTTTCTACTAAACTGGCAATTTTGGGGTTAATTTCAAAAAGCAAGGTTTTCACCAGAGGAGCCAAGCGGCGAGTATTAGTATAATCGTAGTTATCAAGGTCTGATTTAATCAGGTGTACCTGTTGTAAATCGACGGTAATATCGTGGAATTGTATCTCGGTTTCGGTGATGGTGGGATGAATCGTTTTAACTTTCCAAGTAGTAATAGAAGTCAACTGCTGGCGATCACTATTAACCATTTGCCGCTCCATTTTCAGCACATCGAGGGGAATGCTATAAAGTTTTTTCTCAGGAATATAGATGACATCGCTACCGAGAATGCGATCGATTTTAGGACGACGATATAAATAATGATACAGGAATCGATAAAAGCTTTTACTGCCTTGAAATATCTGGACAAATAACCAAATTTTCCAGCTGAATAACCCGCTAAGAAAGCGTCCGAATAGATGGGAATTCGAGGAGGGGTTATTCATGAAATTCCGTGATCATTTATCAGTGAGATATTAGGGGTTGGCTGCTTTTCAGTGGTAAGCAAACAGTAATCAGGGATAAAGATGAAGATAACTAACTAATTAACTTAAAACTTACATCTGATAACTGATAACTGATAACTGATCACTGATCACTGATTAAGGACGTTCTCCGGGTAGATTTTTTGACGATGTTGGTTTCGATCTTACCTGTTGACGACCGTTGCGAATAACTTGTAACATTTCCCCTAATTCTCGATCGAGATGTTCTAAAACTGCTTCGGCATAGTCGTCAGCGCCTTTTTGAATTTCATGACATTCAGCTTGGGTTTTTTGTCGTAACTGTTGCACTTCCTGCAAGGTGCTGTGACGCATCTGTTCGATTTCATCGAGGGTTTGTTGTTGCAAGGATTCACACTCCTGCTGAACCCGTTGACGAATTTGGGCCGCTTGCCGTTCTGCTTGTTGAATAATACCGGACTCATCGAGAATTTGGGCAGCCCTTTGTTGAGCGGAACGAAGGACTTGTTGAGCGTATTCTTCTGCTTTAGTGATAATTTCCTGTTCTTCCTGCAAAATTGCTAAAGCTTTCTGTACTGCCGGTGGCACGGTTTCATAGATGAGATCGATCTGTTCGGATATCTGTCCCTCATCGATGATTGTCCAACGGGTAAGGGGGATATGGAAACTATCAAAAATCATCTCTTGCAGACGCGCCAAATCCTGATAGATATCGAAATCGACGGGTGGACTGGGAACCCCACTATTAGAAGTGTTAGGTACTGCTTTTCTGCGATCATTAGGTTCTCGGCGCGCCATAGGTTCAGATCGTCCTCATTGCTGTATTCTAGTATGTTAACTGTAGTATGAGTAAATATCTCTAGAAACGTTTTCTGGGACTAGATGGGTGACGGAGCCACCGAATTGAGCGATTTCTTTAACCACGCTACTACTTAAAAAACTATATTCTTTGGTGGTGGCTAAAAAAACCGTTTCGATCCCTTCCCAGAGGGTTTTATTGGTATGGGCCATTTGCAGTTCTTTTTCAAAGTCTGAGAGGACCCGCAACCCCCGCAACAGCACCTTAGCGCCTTTCAATCTGGCATATTCAACCGTCAATCCTGAAAAACTGTCTATCTCAACGTTTTTCAGGTGTTTTGTACAGTAACTGATCTGTTCTATGCGTTTTTCGACGGTAAATAAGGGGTTTTTATGGGGATTGCAAAGAACTGCCACGATTACTCGCTCGAATAGTGGCACACTGCGTTCGATAATATCTAAATGACCGAGTGTAACTGGATCGAAGCTGCCGGGGTAGATGGCGATCATTTCTCAACCTTCACACCTCGCCAAAAAGCGATATATCCTTTAATATTTTGGGCTTTTGGTTTAGGATCGGGATAATACCAAGCGGCATCTTTATTGTCCTGTCCATCTACCCTAAGAGTATAATAACTAGCCTCTCCTTTCCAAGAACAAATGGTATGGGTGTTACTGGATTGAAAATATTCAGCTTTGATGGTATCGGGGGGAAAATAGTAGTTTCCCTCGACAATTTCGCAGTTATCGCTTTCCGCTACCACTGCACCATTCCAAATCGCCTTTGCCATGACACTAACTCCTAGTTCTGGTTCAAAATTATCTTACAACAGAGTTTGTAAATGTTGAACCAGTTGGTTAACCTGCACCACTCCCTCGATTCGATCGATCGGTTGACCATTTTTAAAGACTACTAAAGTCGGTAAAGCTTGAATACCGTACTTACTGGCTAAATTGGGATATTTGTCTGTATCAATTTTGACAATTTGTAGGCGATTTTTGAAATACATTCCCGTTTGTTCTAGAATCGGAGCCATCATTTGACAAGGACCGCACCAAGTGGCATAGAAATCCACTAACACGGGGAGATTAGTGGTTTGCAACAGTTGCTGAAAACTGGAAAACTCTTTTTTGACTGCCATAAATTGTCACCTCGCCGGAAAAATAGCCTTTTCCCTACTATAGCTTTTCTAAATGTCCCTTATAATAAATCCGTTGATTATAGGCCACTTATGAGGATAGGCACTCATGCAAGAGGCAAAAGGAGGAATAAATAATCAGTCTTTAATAACCGGATTTGGTATTAGACCTCCTGCAAAAGTAAGTTCTCGAGGTGCTATCGGCTCAAAATATCTTAAAACTCAGATAAATTTGCGATAATTTTCGGTTTTATGGCTAGGATAGTTGTCTCTTGTCTTTTTTCTCCTCATCTCCCCACCTCCCCATCTCCTATCTCCCTACCTCCCCATTTCCTGTCTCCTATCTCCTGTCTCCTTACCTCCCCATCTCCTGTCTCCTGTCTCGGAGTCTCCTGTCTCCTCACCTAACGGAAGATTTTTGATTTCTCCAGAGCAGTCATCGATCGCCGGGAAAATGCTAAGTTAATTGACATACTCCCACCGTCAAGCTACGCTGTGACGGGGGATTCTTGACCCATCGCTGTTAGAAATTCCTTGTTCAACGAGACAGCTTAGATTCTCAATGTCTCCACTGAAAATCTTTCTTACCGGACTCTCCCAAGGCGTTTGGGTCGGTTTCTGTTTGCCCAACAGTACCGTTGAGATGATTTCCCAAATATTTCAACCCTTTTTTAAGAATGTTGATGGCTGCATTATGATCCCTATC
>NZ_JADBRW010000417.1:0-17345 GCF_020247025.1 Microcystis sp. M109S1 | reverse complement strand
TTTTGTGGAAGCCTTGGAAGCTTTTCGGACAGCGATGTCTTTCCGTTTCTTTGAGTGGCTGACCGAGAATCGGGATGTGTTTGCCGCTTACAAAGCCAGTTTAGGCTTTGTTTGGGCTTGAAATTTGTTTAAGTCCCACTAAGTAGGGAGGCACAATTATTTGTAGGATGGGTTAGCGCACTTCGTAACCCATGCGGGCGTTGGGTTTCATGCTTCAACCCAACCTACGTCTAGGAAGTCACACTGATTGGTCCCTCATCTCCCTCCGTCATGGAGGCTTTCCCTTCAATTAATTTCTAAGTGCGAGTAGAGAGTCACTAATTCTACCCGTGTCACCAAAGGCATGGTATTCCGTCAACCCCGTTAAGCTTTTTTCACGAAAATAACGTCTTTTTCGACCTTGACTTGATAGGTGGTTAGATTGCGTTTTGGGGGTTTATTCGTGACGACCCCAGTGGCGGTAAATTTTCCCGGATGGCAGGGACAAGCTAAAATCTGTGCGCCAGTATTCCATTTCACTGTACAGCCTTCATGGGTACAAGTCGGGTTTACTGCACTGATCTTTTTCGTCTTTTTCTCCCAGATTAGGAGCAAGGAGCCGACCGGGGATTTTTTATCCAGAAAACTGCCTTTGGCTTCCAATTCTTTGAGGGTAATGCCCGTCACTTTCACAAAGCCGTCCGCCGCTTGGGCCGGGGTCATCTCTTGGTCGGTAGCCGTCCCTAGGATTTCTGGGGCGCAGGCCATGGCTCCGCCAACACCAACGAGGGCAACAAATTCACGACGATTCATGGGATTAGGTTTTTTCCAACAGCAACGTTAACTTTTAGTGTACCGTAGAAGCTCTTTCCATTCAATTAATTTCTAAGTGCGAGTAGAGAGTATTCTTGGAAGAATAATCCTGAGCCTCTTACTCACTTTCCATTCAATTAATTTCTAAGTGCGAGTAGAGAGGGCCAGTAAGCAAACGCCTGACATTGATTATTATTCATTCTTAATTCTCCTGACTCGGAGAATCCTGACTCGGAGACTCCTAATCCTAACAACAATTTTTAGTTTTCACAAGAGGTCTAATGAATCCCCTCGTCAACTATTTTCGCAACCTGCAAGAAATCCACTCCTCCCAAGCAGCGGTAAAAGAAACCTCCTACTACGGCACTCTCGAAACTCTCCTCAACGAAATCGGTAAAACCCTAAAACCGCGAGTCCGCTGCATTATCAACCTCAGAAATCAGGGTGCAGGATTGCCGGATGGGGGACTCTTTAACGTCAATCAATTCCCCAAAAATCAAGAATTAGAGGCTTTTACGGCGGTTTTTCCCGAAAGAGGTGCGATCGAGATTAAGGGAACCAAAGAAGATATCAAAAAAATCGCCGCCAGCGAGCAAGTACAAAAATACTGGCAAAAATACGGTCAAGTATTAGTCACCAATTATCGCGATTTTCTGCTCATTGGTCGCAATAGCCAAGGTCAACCGGTAGAATTAGAAGCCTATAGTTTAGCCCCGTCAGAAGCCGAGTTTTGGCTAAAAACCTCAAATCCATCCAAATTTGCCGCCGAACAGGGTGATAGCCTCTTAGAATACCTAAAGAGAGTGCTTTTACAGGCGGCTCCTATCACCTCACCGGCTGATGTTGCTTGGTTCCTCGCTTCCTATGCGCGCGACGCAAAAGCACGCTTAGAACATCATTCCGATCTTCCCGCTCTGGCCAATATTCGTCAAGCTTTAGAAAATGCCCTAGGTATCAAATTTGAACAGGAACAGGGAAATAAATTTTTTCGTTCTACCCTCGTGCAAACCCTCTTTTATGGTTTATTTTCCGCTTGGGTATTATGGCACAAGCAAAACCCCGATCGCCAGGATAATTTCGATTGGAAATTAGCAGCCTACTATCTCCATGTTCCCATGTTAGCGATTCTTTTTGAGCAGATCGCCGCACCGAGTAAGTTAAAATCTTTGGGATTAGTAGAAGTCTTGAACTGGACCGGTGCAGCTTTAAATCGAGTGCGACGAGAGGAATTTTTTCGTCAATTCGATGAAGGACAAGCGGTACAGTATTTCTATGAACCATTTCTGCAAGCTTTTGATCCCGATTTACGCAAGGAATTGGGAGTTTGGTACACTCCTCCGGAAATTGTTCGCTATATGGTAGCGCGAGTCGATCGAGTTTTACGAGAAGAATTAAATATCGAGGACGGTTTAGCTAATCCCGATGTTTATATTCTCGATCCTTGCTGTGGAACCGGCGCTTATTTAGTCGAGGTTTTGCGCTATATTACCGATACTTTACAGGAAAATGGGTCGGGGGCTTTAGCCATGGCTTTGGTGAAAAAAGCAGCGATAGAAAGAATTTTCGGTTTCGAGATTTTAACCGCTCCTTTTGTCGTCGCTCATCTACAATTAGGTTTATTCCTGCAAAGTTTGGGTGTACCTTTAATAGAAGATAGTGAACGCGTCGGGGTTTATCTGACTAATGCTTTAACCGGTTGGCAACCCCCAGACGAGGAAAGCAAACAGAAAATTCAACAGCTACAATTAAATTTTCCGGAGTTAAATAAGGAACGAGAGGCAGCTGATGAAGTTAAGCGCGGTAAACCGATTTTAGTTATTCTCGGTAATCCTCCCTACAATGCTTTTGCTGGAACCAGTCCCACGGAAGAAGCAGGTTTAGTGGAAGTATATAAACAGGGTTTGATCTCCGATTGGGGGATTAAAAAGTTTAATTTGGATGATCTCTATGTGCGCTTTTTTCGTTTAGCAGAAAGATGTATCTCTGAAAATACCGGTAAAGGAGTTGTTTGTTATATTTCTAATTTTTCCTATCTCGCTGATCCTTCTTTTGTGGTGATGCGGCAAAGATTTTTACAAGAATTTGATCGTCTTTGGTTTGATTGTCTCAATGGTGATAGTCGGGAAACAGGAAAGTTAACCCCCGAAGGTAATCCCGATCCTAGTGTTTTTTCTACTCAATACAATAAGGAAGGGATTCGAGTCGGGACAACTATCGGATTAATGGTAAGAAAGGAAGTAAGGAATAAAAATATTGATGTCTATTTTCGCCATTTCTGGGGAGTTTCTAAACGAGAACAGTTATTAGATAGTTTAAATAATCAAGATTTTGATGATTTTTATCAAGTATCTAAACCAGAACAATCTAATCGTTATTCTTTCCGTCCCTCCGATGTTTCTTCTCAATATTTAGCATGGCCAAAGTTAACAGATTTATGTAAAGAACCACCTAGCAATGGATTAATGGAAAAAAGGGGAGGAGCATTAATTGATATTGATAAATCAAGTTTAGAAACAAGAATTAAAATGTATTATGATACTTCGATAACATGGGAAGAACTGAAAACCTTAAAAACTGGATTAACGGAAGATGCCGCTCGTTTTGATGCCAAGAAAGCTCGAATTAAAATCATAAATTTAGAATCTTATAATTCAAAAAATTTACAACGATACATAATTAGACCTTTTGATGTTAGATATTGTTATTATACTGCTGTTCGTCCTTTATGGAATGAACATAGACCGAGCTTATGGTTACAATGTTGGGAAGGAAATTCATTTTTAATCAGTCGTTTTAAATCGGCAAAAACTTCGGAAGGTTCACCCTTTTATTTTGCGATAGGATTATCTGACGATCATCTCTTATCTCCTGATGCTTCCTGTTTTCCTATTCGTCTAAGGACTAAATTAACTGAAAATAAAACAGCCACACTATTCAATACACAAGAATTTATCGACACCACTCTAACAGCTAATCTCTCGGAAAAATCTCGTCAATACTTAAAGCAAATGGGTATTAATAATCTCGAGGAAAATATCGAGAATGCTTCCTTAATTTGGCTGCACGCATTAGCTATTGGTTACTCTCCCTTATATTTACAAGAAAATGCCGACGGTATTCGTCAAGACTTCCCAAGAATTCCCCTTCCCAATAGCCAAGAATTATTAATTAAATCTGCCGAACTAGGACAAGCGATCGCCTCTCTTTTAGACACAGAAAATCCCGTTATAGGAGTGACAAAAAAACCGACTCCTGCACTGCAAAAAATCGCCTTTATTTCCTGCACTGATGGGGTAAATTTAAACCCAGATAAGGGAGATTTAATTATTAACGTTGGTTGGGGACATGGGGGTAAAAATGGCGTGACGATGCCGGGTAAAGGAAAAGCGATCGCAAGACAATATACAACCGCAGAAATGAGCGTAATTAGCCCAGAAATGCGAAAATTATTAGGAACGAAAACCTATGATATTTATCTCAATGATCGAGCCTATTGGCAAAATATACCATCCCGGGTATGGGAATATACCATCGGGGGTTATCAAGTCATTAAAAAATGGCTAAGTTATCGCGAGGAAAAATTATTAGGACGGGGATTAACTATCGCAGAAGTGCAGGAAGTAAGCGAGATGACTAGAAGAATTACTGCGATTATTCTCTTAGAATCAGACCTAGATGATAACTATCAAAATATCAAAACAGCCGTGTATTCTTTTTAACTTAGTGTCAGCAGAATTCCCTCGCTTTTAGCGATGGGATGAATGCTGATACTAAATCGGTTGAGTACAGGCTAGTTATGAGACGAGGCACTCATGCAAGGGGCAAAAGGGGAAATAAATAATCAGTTTTTAATAACAGGGTTTAGTATGACATTCAGTTTTCTTCCCATCCTCCAAGGATTGGATGATTGAAGCCTTCTGCAGCAAAATAATATCTGTGATTGCCATCAAAACTGTTATATTATAGAAAAATATTGCTGAGATTTTTTCTATGCCTCTAATTAAAATTCAAACTTCTGTCACCTCCCTCGATGATGAGACGGTTAATCAACTTTTGCAGAGTCTTTCGGCTAAATTAGGTAAACATCTCCGGAAACCGGAATCCTATGTGATGACAGCTTTAGAATCGGGTATAAAAATGACTTTTGCTGGCACTTTTGAGCCAGTGTGTTATGTGGAGATTAAAAGCGTTGGTTCTATTTCTCCTGCTCAAACTAAAAGCATGAGTAGTGATTTTTGTCAAGAAATTGAGGCTTATTTAGGAATACCGAAAAATCGTATTTATTTTAACTCTCTGGTTAAGATTTTTGCCTGTTCAATCCAAGCTAACATCACCGCGATCTCGGGACATAAATCGCGTCTTTGCAGATTAGCCACCTGAAAGCGGAGAATCTGTCGATGCAATTGCTGAATTGATGTCTGTGCCAATTGCGGGATGGAAGCAATACCGGCATGAACCAGCAAACCGCAGTATTGACAACCCACGGCGGGAATCGAGGCTAATTCCGCCATTGCCACCCACTTATTAATATGTTTAGCCTGGATTTGCATTCTTACTGCTAATTTTTCCTTACCCAATTGCGGACGAACTTTTTGCAAAAGTTGTGCGGTGGTGTCGATACCGCAATCCTTTAATTTTTGGCAATCTTGGTCACTTAACCCCGGCAAATATTCAATTAACCAGCTTTGCCTGTGGATAAGTTGTGATCGATTCATCGAAATTATTAACTATTGATAAGTAGATTATACCAGTTAAGTAGGGAGGCACAATTATTTGTAGGATGGGTTAGCGGTAGCTTAACCCATGCGGGCTATCGATTATGAAGAATACATCAGTATTTATAATTTAGTAATTGAATTAATCAGAAATTTTAAAGATGATCTATTAAATGCCGCCGTGACAGAACAGTATAAAAAAGTCAAAAGTATATAGGGTTAATACTAAATCCGTTGAGTATGCGCTACATATCAGAACAGGCAAAAGGCAAGAGGCAAAAGGGGAAATAAATAATCAGTTTTTAATAACCAGATTTAGTATTACTCCATGACTATCAAGAACTGTTGAAATAGTAGCAAGAGACGAAGTGACTAATCGGAGTAACTTGTTTTTTGTCTCTGCCAAATTCTTATCTTCTGTATTGCGCTGTAAACTTTGAGTATTATAAATTTTTTTAATTAATTCTTCACCAGCAGAAAAAACATTACTATCGGAATATTTGGTTGTACTGGCTTCTTCAAAAAATATATTAATTCCCTCTGACCATTCAGCTTTTAACTCTGAGTCATCTACTTGCTCTAATAGATTATTACTAAGAGATTGAAGTTCTTGAAGCTGCGTTTTGACATGAGGTGCTTTCGCATAAATTCTTCCCCAAGTGGCCAAAAAATCAAAAGTTTGTTCGGCAATTAAAGGGGTTCCGTCCGCAAGACTAACTTTAAAAAAAGCGTCGAGGGCAGGGGCAAGAAGCGCAAAAATTGGTAATTCCCAACTATTGACAGAAGCGGTAAGAACAAGTAGGCTGATTCTAGATGGACTATCAGGGGGAATACTATTGCGAGATAAAATTGACGCAATAAATAACCAAACAACCTCATTGTTAATCTCGCTGTCATTCTGTAGAAGCTTACGTCCCAATACTCCTAAGCCGATTTCTGAAGCTTCGATCGATCCCAGTGCCAACAGATCTGCAAACTCTCTAACATGACTATCCACCCTTCTCAGATTGCCGAAAGCTCTATCAATTTCTTCTCTAGCGTTATCGCTATCGCCAGAGTCTAAAAATTGTTGTACTCTTCTAAGCATCGTTGTCATTCTGTTTGGGGCGAAGGGATAAAGGTAAGACCACTGCGAATTTCAATATCTACACGGGCGTTTTTAGTTTTACGTTTAGAATCCTGCCTCTTGCTGGATATCGTCTCCTTGAGCTTGTACCCTCCCACGATAAGGTTCTGACGAACTCGACATAGTGAACTACTCTCAACGGAGTTGAGAGCTTCCTATTTCACGGGGGATTGCCTCAAGACGGATTTGCGTCCACCTTTTGGTCTTACATCCCCTCCATAGGCAGTATCGCTAGTTCCTAACGACAATATCCGTAAGGCTTCATCTCTGATATTTATCGCCGCATTTATGTCCCGGTCATGGATTGTTTTGCAATGCTCACAAGTCCATGTTCTAACATCAAGTGGCAAACTACCCACTTGATTTAGGCAGACATTACAAGTCTTAGAACTAGGAAAAAATCTATCAACTTCGATATATGTTTTCCCTTCCCATTCTGCCTTGTATTTAAGCATTGTACAAAACATTCCCCAACCACAATCGCTAATAGCTTTAGCTAAATTGTGATTGCGTACCATGCCTTTGACATTGAGATTTTCTACCGCAATAACTTGGTTTTCGTTAACTATTTTACGGGATAGCTTGTGTAGAAAATCTTCACGACATCTTGAGATTTTAGAGTGAACTTTAGCTACTTTATGTTTAGCTTTTTGACGGTTGATGCTTCCTTTCTTTTTACGGGATAGCTTCTGTTGTTTACGCTTGAGATTGCGCTGATGTTTGGCAAAATGTTTAGGGTTATCGTATTTACTACCATTGCTGGTAATAGCAAAATGAGTTAATCCTAAGTCAACTCCTATTGCTTTTCCATCGGAGGAAGGATGAGGACTTTCTTTTCCATCATCAACTAAAATAGAAGCGTAGTATTTACCGTCTGGGTTTTTTGAGATAGTAACGGTTTTAATTGTCCCTTCAAATTCTCGATGTCGAACACAATAGACTAACCCAATCTTTGGGAGTTTTAAATAGTCCTCTTCAAACTTAACGTTGGCAGGATAGCTAATTGATTGCCTACCGTGTTTAGATTTGAATCTAGGTAATTTAGCTCGCTTTTCAAAGAAGTTTTGATAGGCTTGCGATAAATTCAAAGCAACAACTTGTAAACACTGAGAATAAGCATCTGTTAGCCATTCGTATTCTTTTTTAAGACTAGGGAGTAGTCCTTGAATATAACCTCTAGTTAATCCTTTTCCTGTTGATTGATAGGTTTCTTGGCACAAATTGAGGGAATAATTCCAAAACCAACGACAACAGCCGAAACTTTTTGCTAAGGCTATTTCTTGCTCGGTATTGGGATATATCCTGAACTTGTACGCTTTGTACATGGCTGTTATCATGAATTTACCTTTATGATAACATAGGTTTTGGGAATTGTCTATATGTTGGTCAGCATTCATCCCGTCGCTAAAAGCGAGGGACTTCTGCTGACATTTAATTAAATGTTCAAATTTATTCATTTAAGACAATTATATAGTAATTATCAGCAAAAATGTCAAACAAAGCCCAAATACTTGATTAGAATCAATTATCAAAAGTTTAGCTATAAAATTATGTAGAATGCTTTCGACGACGTACTGGGAAATTACCTGACAAAAAAAAGTTGATAAAACCAAAACGGTCTATCAACTCTTAAAATTATCTATTCAAGAACTAAAAATTAACGTTCTTGAAAGACGATTTTTTTGTCCAAGGAAGGACGGTTATTCGACTTAGAGGGGTACTTACTACCACCACTGCGGGGAGTTTTATTAATCACAGGTTTACTGCTCGTCGGTGCGGGAACTTCCCAATCAGTTTTCATCCACTGGGGACAATTTTGATCGTAGATCATTTGCAGGGCAGCCGCCGCGATCGCTTGGGGATCGTATTCTTCACTTAAATCCCGCACTAAGGGCAAGAAAGAAGCCATCCGTTCCCCCGATAAAGCCTCTTTTAGCTGATTTTGCAGCTTGGCTAGGCGTTTTGCTTCTACTTCGGCGCGACTAGGAATGGGACTAGATTCCAGACGTTGACGCAGACGCTGTTCAATCTGACGCAACAAACGCCGATCGATCGGTTCTACTAAAGATATAGCAGTTCCCGTTTTACCGGCGCGGCCCGTGCGGCCAATGCGGTGAATATAGGTTTCGGCATTATCCGGCAGATCATAGTTAATAACGTGGCTGAGATTTTCCACATCTAGACCGCGGGCCGCGATATCCGTGGCTACCACTAATTTAATTTTGCCCTCGCGGAAACGTTGCACCAGTCGTTCCCGTTGCACTTGGCTTAAGTTACCGTGGTATTCATCCACCGTTTGCCCCGCTTCTTGCAGTTTGCTGGTTAATTCGGCCGCGGTTTGCTTGGTGCGGACGAAAATAATCGCCGATTCTAGGGGTTCGATCTCTAACAGGGGTTGCAGGACTTTTAATTTCGTCCAACCGCGAGGGATCAGATAAATTTTCTGCTCGATTTTAGCAGGAGCGGCCTGGGGTTGAGAAACCGTCACAGAAACGGGAGATTTCAAGAAATTAGCGATTAAATCGCGGATTTCCCGGGGCATAGTTGCCGAGAAACAGGCGGTTTGACGGGTGGAGGGGGATGCTTGCAGAATTTTCTTAACATCATCGATGAAACCCATACTGAGCATTTCGTCCGCTTCATCGAGGACTACCCAGTTTAGGGATTCTAGATGGAGTTTTTTGCGATCGAGCAGATCGATTACCCGGCCGGGAGTCCCGACCACAATCTGGACACCTTTTTCCAGACTGCGGATCTGACGTTCCATGGATTGACCACCACAGACTGTCAGGATAAAGAGACGACGATCATCAGAGAAATCTTTGATGGCGCTGGCTACCTGTTGGGCTAATTCCCGGGTGGGGGTGAGGATTAAAGCTTGAACGTTAGGATTTTTGGTGTCCATGCGTTCCAGTAAAGGCAGGGAATAGGCGGCAGTTTTGCCGGTTCCCGTTTGCGACATTCCTACCATGTCATGGCCTTCTAACAGGAGAGGGATGGCTTTGGATTGAATTTCGGTGGGGGTGGTGAATCCAAGCGTTTCTAGGTGTTGAAGACGGCTATCGGATAAACCTAAATTGTTGAAACCAGTGGTCATAGGGATTGTTTTGTGGGAATTAAATTAGAAAAATGGAAAAATTAGACTATTTCGCCGTAGAGATCGTAGGTATCGGCCGAAGTAATTCGGACCTGTACGATCGCACCTAGAATCGCCTCCCCTGTCACATAAACCAAGCCATCCACTTCCGGGGAAAAACGAGCGGAACGCCCGATTAACTCCCCTGTTTCTGGGTTTTCCTGTTCGATGAGAACATCGACAGTTTGACCGATATAAGCTTGATTTTTGCGCTCCGAGATTGGTTGCTGAGTTAACATCAACCTTTCGCGGCGTTCGTCCATAATTGCCTGTGGCACTGGATTGGGCAGGTCAAAAGCGGCTGTACCTTCTTCGGCGGAGAAGGTAAACACCCCGACGTGATCGAACTCATGACGCTTGACAAATTCCAGCAGATGGCTGAAATGTTCCTCGGTTTCTCCGGGGAAACCGACGATAAAAGTCGTTCGTAAAACCGCGTTCGGGATAGCTTGCTTGATCCGCTCGATAATGCCATCGTTGACTCGTCCTTGCCAGGGACGGTTCATCGCCCGCAGGATGTCGGGATGGGAATGCTGTAGCGGCAAGTCTAGATAGGGTAAAACATTCGGGGTCTCTCGGATCGCCTCGATAACCTTTGGCGTTAACCCGGTCGGGTAAGCGTAGTGAACGCGAATCCAAGGTATATCGACTTCTCCCAGCGCTCGCAAGAGTTCCGCTAATTTGGGTTCGCCATATAAGTCTAACCCATAATTGGTTGTTATTTGCGAAATGAGAATTAATTCTTGGACTCCTTGGCCGGCCAATTGTCGCGCTTCGGCCACAATGGACTCGATCGATCTCGATCGCTGATCGCCGCGCAGGTGGGGAATAATACAGAAAGCACAGCGATAATCGCAGCCTTCGGCCACCCGCAGATAGGCGACTCCTTCGGTAGTGGTGCGATAACGGGGTAGATTTTCATCAGCGAGAAAAGTGGGATCGGCGCTGACTTCCTTGACTCGTTCTCCCGTCTCTACCCGTTCCACGATCTCGACGATTTTCTGATAATCTCCCGTGCCAACAATGGCCACGGCTTCCGGCAATTCCGTCAGGAGTTCATCTTGGAAATGTTGGGCCATACAGCCGGAGATAATAATTTTTTTATTAGCTTCCGCCAGTTCCACGAGGGTGCGAACGGATTCTTCTCTAGCTGCTTGAATGAAACTACAGGTATTAACGATAACGTAATCGGCCAACTCCTCGTCATTATCTACGGGATAGCCAGCCTTGGCCAGCAGTCCTAACATATGCTCGGAGTCGATCCGGTTTTTCTCACAGCCTAGGTGTGAGATAGCGATGGTTGGCTTATTGCCCATGCGATCGAGTATCAACCAAATCTTAAACTTCTCTTTTAATGTTAAGACATTGTGAACTACTCTCAACGGATTTGAGAGCTTCCTGCTTCAATGGGATGCGCTTTCTACCTCGAAAGATAGCAAGTCTTACCTTCCCTCTACAGGCATCCGTCCTAGTTCCTAAGACCCACACTTTTTCTTGCAACACGACCCGTCGAGCTTGGTTATCGCTTAAGGAATAGTGGTCAAGACCTGTTTATGATAACATAGTTTTTTGGAATTGTCTATATACAAAGTCAGCATTCATGAGGGGAACTGTGGGGCGAATTACTTCGCCCCTTTAAAAGCCCTGTCCCATCGCACTAAGCGCTTCGGGACGAATGCTGACAGTAAGTTAAAATAATTTCCCCCCTGGGTCCCGTGGCTAGGCCTTGACCCTGTTAAAATGGGTGAGCGGCGCCTGGTTGGGGACGCTAAGAGTAGTAGACGCTGTGAACTTAATTGCAACTTTCAAGACAAAAAACCCGATTATTGGCGTGGTTCATCTCGCCCCCCTGCCCACTTCCCCCCGTTGGGGTGGTAGTCTCAAGACGGTGATCGAGCGGGCTGAACAGGAGGCGACGGCCTTGGCTGCCGGTGGTGTTGATGGTTTGATTATCGAGAATTTTTTTGATGCCCCCTTTACCAAGCAACAGGTGGATCCCGCCGTGGTTAGTGCCATGACTTTAATTGTTGATCGCATTAAAAATCTGGTGGTCTTACCGATCGGTCTTAATGTTCTCCGCAATGATGCCCATAGTGCCTTAGCGATCGCCACCTGTGTCAATGCCCAATTTATTCGAGTTAATGTGCTAACGGGGGTTATGGCTACCGATCAGGGCATTATTGAGGGTCAAGCCCACGAACTCCTGCGTTATCGGCGCGAATTGGGGTCTGAGGTCAAAATTTTAGCGGATGTTTTGGTTAAACACGCCCGCCCCTTGGCAACTCCTAATCTGACTACGGCAGTTCAAGATACGATCGAACGGGGACTAGCAGACGGGGTGATTCTCTCCGGTTGGGCTACCGGTAGCCCCCCTAGTTTTGAGGATTTGGAACTGGCAGTGGCGGCGGCCAAGGGAACACCGGTTTTTATCGGCAGCGGGGCTGATTTGGACAATATCGGGCGGTTACTGCCGGCTGCTGATGGGGTGATCGTGGCTAGTTCCCTCAAGCGTCATGGCAAAATTACTGAACCGGTGGATCCGATCCGGGTGTCGCAATTTGTGGAAACGGCCCGGCAGATCAACGATCAAAAAGCAAAAATTAATAATTCTCTCCCTTCTTTGCCTCTGTCCACATAACCCCTTGCTAGAATGGCGGATAGTTTCAGGGGATAGCTATCCTAAGTTTTTAGGAATTGAAAACGTCCTAATTAACACAATATCGTTACGGGATTTTTCCTTTCGACAAAGTACATTTCGATTTGTGAAAATCTCATTAAGTAACGATTTCCCTCCTGACTCCTGACTCCTGAATTCTGCTGTAATTTAATCTAAATAATATTATGCGTCGTCGTTCTGTACCTTGGATTCATCGCTACTCCCGGCCCCTAATTGGGGGGGTTTCGATCGTGGGGGCGATTCTGACCGGCTATTTAACCATTACCAAACTGACGGGAGGGGCTGCTGCCTGTACCGCCGGGGCTAGTGATGGGGCTGGTTGTAGTGGTGTTCTTAATAGTCCCTACGCTACGGTTTTCGGGCTGCCCTTGAGTTTGTTCGGTTTTTTGGCCTATATGGCCATGGCGGTTTTTGCCCTCAGTCCTCTATTTATCAATGGGGAAACTCAGAAAAATCTCCGCAAAAGTTTAGAAAATAATACTTGGTTATTGCTGTTAGCAGGGGCGACGGCGATGGCGGTATTTAGTGGTTATTTAATGTATATTCTAGCCACGGAATTAAAGGAATTGTGTCCCTACTGCATCACTTCGGCTTTGTTCGCTTTAACCCTATTAATTCTCACAATTATCGGGCGCGAATGGGAAGGTTTAGGACAAATTATACTGCCGATGGTTGTAGTGGCAATGATTACTTTTGTGGGAACTTTAGCGGTTTATGCGGGAGTAAATTCCCCCACGGTGGCAGGAGGAAAAGAAGAAATTACCCGGCCAATGACAGCTGCTACACCCCCGTATGGTTGGGAAGTAACCACGGTTTCGGGAAAAGCAGAAATCGCCCTAGCTAAACATTTAAAAGCAATTGGTGCGAAGGAATACGGGGCTTTTTGGTGTCCCCACTGTTACGATCAAAAACAGTTATTTGGTAAGGAAGCTGGAGAAATCCTCAAAAAAGAAGGGGTTTATATCGAATGCGATCCCCAAGGGGTTAATGGTAATCCCCAAGCTTGTCGCGATGCCGGAATTAAAGGTTTCCCCACTTGGATTATTAAGGGTGAAGAATATTCGGGAACCCAAAGATTAGAGAAATTGGCGGAGATTTCTGGTTATACTGGCCCGATGAATTTTAAATATACAGTTCCGGGGCGCAAGTAGAAAAATATTGAGGGGTTGAACCTGGTTCAGCCCCGACATTTTATAGTGTTTGTTCTCTAGATAAAGTAGAACTTGAATTTTGTTCTTAGCAATAGAGGGAGATTGAAAGTTGCCAGATTTTGATCAACCTATACCCCAAGAAAAACTTGACATTATTGAGAAAAATAGAGCCAATTTATTTGCTTGGCGAGGTCAGTTTTCACCCCAACTGATTGAAACTATATTAACTTATTATTGCCCATCTAATTCGGTCATCCTCGATCCTTTTGTGGGTAGCGGCACTGTTTTGCTAGAGGCAAGTTATTTATCCCTAGAAGCTTATGGATTTGAGATTAATCCCGCTGCTTATATCATGAGTCATACCTATGAATTTATCAATGATTCTCAAAAAAAAGAAGTTCTTAAAAACCTGAGAAATATCATCGATCAAGAATTTCCTTTGAGAATTTTTGAAGTCAGTGACCAAGTAGAAAATTTAGTAGATAAATTGCAAAATACTAGGAATATGCTACCGGATCGGTCAAAGGTTTTATTTGATGCTTTGGTAATCATTCTTGATGTATGTAAGAATAAAATTACTCAGGAATTTATTCAGAAAAAATTTTCACATCTTAGCAATATAATTACTAATCTTCCCTACTCTCAAAAACCGATCAGGGTTGGATTATCTGATGCTCGTTCTCTCCCACTAAAAAATAATCAGATAGATTTTGTTGTGACTTCTCCACCCTATATAAATGTTTTTAATTACCATCAAAATTATCGTCAATCTGCTGAAATCTTAGGATGGGATTTACTCAAGATAGCCAAGTCAGAAATTGGTTCTAATAGAGCAAATAGGAGTAATCGTTTCTACACTGTAGTACAATACTGTTTAGATATGGGTGACATTTTAAAAGAACTGGCAAGAGTCAGCAAGCAGCAAGCAAGAATTGTTTTAATTGTAGGACAAGAATCTAACGTTCTTGGCGTACCTTTTTATAATGCTGATATTATTGAAAAAATAGGTATCAAAGCCAAGCTATTTCAGAAAGTATTAAGACAAAAAAGAAAATTTAAGAATAAATTTGGTAAAGTTATTATAGAGGATATAATTAATTTTATCAACTTAAATAATCAAGTTAGTCAAGAGGTAATAGAACAAATTTCTAGAGAGGTAGCATTCGAGGTATTGGAAAGCAGTAGGCTTTTTGTATCTTCAGAAAACCAGCTATGTTTAGAATCAGCAATTGCCAAAGTCAATAATATTCAAAGAACACCAATTTTAGATAAGAGATTATATATTGATCCTGTTAATATTTGAACATCAACAAAAATACATGAACGAATTTTCTCGTCCTCACTACACAAAAATAACTGCCTGTCTTAACAATCCTCGGTTGCCAGAATCTGATCGGGAACGTTTAGAAGAAGCTATTATAAAATATCGCCAGTGGATTATCGAGTTAGAATCGATTAATTCTGGTCAAGCAGATGCAGTAGAAAAGCTAGTGTCAGCTACTAACCGATATAAGCGTTTTATTGAACTTGACTTGATTTTTGATAGTTCAGATAACTTTTTGTATAGACAGAAAGGACAGTTAAAATTAGATAATACTATATTAGAAGAATTTTTACCGCAGCTGGTTTTCCGTAGTTTACAAGGAATAGATAACTCTTTTGAATTGGGTCCAAGAAATACCTTCTCTGGACTAAGTTTCCTATCCTCTCTCGGCAATATTGGTCAAGGTGGTCAAGCAAATATTAGAAGCAAAAATCAGGATTTTATACTGGGCAAAAAGTTATATCTAAAGTCATCTTTTGAGCCAGAATTTCAAAATCATGAATTGATTGAGTCTCATCTTGGCTATGTTTGTGCAGAGTGCAAAACTAATTTAGATAAAACTATGTTTCAGGAAGCTGTAGCCACAAGTAGAGATTTAAAAATTGCCGTTCCTAACTCTTTATATTTTTTGATTTGCGAATTTATTGATATGACACCAGTTTCAATAATTTCTACTCAAATTGATGATGTGTTAATTATACGAAAAACTAAGCGTATTCCCGCTAATCTTCGACAAGAGTATCGCTCCTCAAAAGCAAGACAGCTGCACAGACAGGAATATGTAGATTTTTTGGATGCTTCTCAATATTATCCCGATGTGTTTCAAAGGATGATCGATAAAATACAAACTCATATTGATAATACAAATCCATCACTGGAAAATGTTTTATATCAAGGATATTTCTAAAAATTTTCTCGACATCAAGTTTAGCTAATTTGATGTATAATCAAGATGTAGATAAGTTGCTAATTATTGGTTATGACTCAGGTAAATCTACAAAAAGCCGCTAATATTCTCGGTGTCACTACCGCAGAAATACTAACATGGCAAAAGAAAAAATTAATCAAAGGTCAGAAAATCAATCAAGTTGATTGGTTATTTGATCTCGATCAATTAACCAATCTTAAAAATAACCAATCCCCCGGAGAATTGAGAATTTTAAAAACTGTTGAGCCAACTAATTACACGGTTATTGAATTATTTGCTGGCTGTGGTGGTATGGCTTTAGGTTTGGAAAATGCGGGACCAAAAACGCAATTACTGGTGGAAATTAACCAAGATTGTGTTAATACTTTAAGACTTAATCGACCGCAATGGAATGTTATAAATCAAGACATAAAAAAGATTAAATTTTCTGATTTTAGAGACAAAATAGATATTGTAGCTGGAGGTTTTCCCTGCCAACCTTTTAGTTATGCTGGGTTAGGGAAAGGATTAGAAGATTTGAGAGGGAGCTTATTTTTTGAGTTTGCTCGTTGTTTACAGGAAGTGCAACCTAAAATCGCTATGGCCGAAAATGTTCGAGGATTATTAAGCAATAAAAAAGGAGAAACCCTGCAATTAATGCTGCAAGCTTTACAGGAAATCGGTTATTATGCTGCTTATCAAGTTTTATCGGCTCAATTTCTCGATGTTCCCCAAAAAAGAGAAAGATTAATTATTATTGCCACCCGTCAAGACCTAAATATTAAACCCATTTTTCCCCAATATAAAAACTATACTATTTCTTTGAAAAAAGCTCTAGAGAATTGTCCAATTTCTCTAGGAGTAGAATATAAAGAAAGAAAAAAAGAGATTATGTCCTTAGTTCCCGCAGGAGGAAATTGGCGGGATTTGCCGATGGATATTCAAAAAGAATATATGAAAAATAGTCTCAAAAATCACGGAGGCCGGACAGGATATGCTAAAAGATTATCTTGGGATGAACCGGCTTTAACTATTACCTGTAGTCCGGCACAAACCCAAACAGAAAGATGTCATCCCCAAGAAACTCGTCCTTTGACTGTGAGAGAATATGCACGAGTGCAGTCCTTTCCCGATGATTGGCAATTTACCGGTAACTTAACCTCTCAATATCGACAGATTGGTAATGCGGTTCCCGTTAATATGGCCTATCATCTTGGTGGCTGTTTAATTAATATGTTGCAAGGGGATTATCTGGGGGAAACACAGCCAAAAACTGAACAGTTAAGCATTCCGGGGTTAGAAGTTAATTAATTTTGACTAAAAGTAAATAGCGCTTGCTGAATAAATGTGAAATGTAGGCAAGGTAAGGGTTTTAGGGCTTTACGAGCGAAACAGGTGCAAGATTTTGAGAGAATCGTGCTTCAAAACCTTGCGTCTTCATCGGCCCGCGTCCTGTAGGGGCGAAGCATTCGGGCAATAACCTATCGGTGAAACCGTAGATTTTCTATCCGAATGCT
>NZ_JADBRW010000416.1:0-10276 GCF_020247025.1 Microcystis sp. M109S1 | reverse complement strand
TTAGCTTAACCAGTAAATTACTATGGTCCCAGGGATGGCATCAAGTAAAACTATTCTCTGGTCTTAATAGTATCACAACAGAGGTGGTCGGAATACTCATCCATTTTGGTCAAGGTCATGACTCAAAAGAAGGAGGAAAAATGATAGAAGCAATTCCTGTAAATGGAGTTGGCGTAATGGATAGAGGATTGGCTTCTAATCAAAGAATCACCGAATTATTAGAGAGTAGTGACAAGCATTTTTTTTCGATAACTGTAAGAAGCGCACCGCCCGCGCCGAATCGAATTCGGCGAGCGGACGTAGCAAGAAGGATTTGGCGAAAAAAGGCTATCCTAAATTCAAAAAGTTCTCAAGGTCTGTAGAGTACAAAACTTCTGGTTGGAAACTAACAGAAGACAAAAAGTTTATCCACATCACGGATAAAACAGGGATAGGGAAATTAAAGCTAATCGGCACTTTTAACCGTGAGATTCTCGATAAATCCACTATCAAAAGAGTCAGGCTTATTAAACGAGCCGATGGCTTTTATTGTCAATTTGTCTTAGACATTGAGAGAGTAGAAACCTTTGAATCTACAGGAAAAGAAGTAGGGATTGATTTAGGTTTAAACCATTTCTTAACTGACTCTAATGGGGATAAAATTGATAACCCACGGTTTCTTCGTAAGTCGGAAAAAAGACTAAAAAAGGCTCAACGTAAGCTCTCAAAAAAGAAAAAGGGAAGTCAGAAAAGGTTAAAACAGAAATCTAAAGTAGCTCGCCTTCATCTAAAAGTTTCTAGACAACGTAAAGATTTTGCCGTCAAGACAGCAAAAGCGTTAATCCGGTCTAACGATTTGGTAGTCTATGAGGAATTGAAGGTATCTAATATGGTGAAAAATCCTAAGCTTGCTAAATCTATTTCAGATGCGAGTTGGTCAATGTTCACCGATTGGTTAGACTACTTTGGGAAAATACACGGGAAGTTTGTGGTAGCGGTGAACCCACAATATACTAGCCAACAATGTTCTAGTTGTGGTAATATTGTCAAGAAAACATTATCTGTAAGAACTCATGTTTGTTCTTGTGGGTGTGTCTTGGATAGAGATGAAAACGCCGCTATAAACATTCTCGCACGGGCAAATACTGTCGGGCGGACAGAAATTCAAGCCCTCGGACAGGCCGACCCACTGTCTATTAGGTGAAAGCTTAGTAGATAAGGTAACTGGATGAACAGGGAATCCCGAAGCGCTTAGTGCGATGGGAGCGTCAATTAAAACCCCCCACTGATAACTGATAACTGATCGCTGATCACTGAAAAAAGCCTAACTTTGGGCAAAAATCTGGTTTATGTCCCCTCTTAGCGGTAAAATTTCTACATCTGGACTGTCGAAAAGTGTAAGTTTTGTCAAGTAAAATTAAGAAGGGAGACAAATTTAAGATAGCCAACTTATGGAAGTAACTTTTACCGCTGCCGAATCCCTAGAAATTGTTGTTGCCGAACAAACCATCCCGATTCAGCATTATCTGCGCCAACCGCAAAGATTAGTACAGGCTATCGTTGAGACTAGCTTAACTGAACACTTGTCTGAGAATCGGTTTTGCCTAAAAATGCGTCCCCTAAACTTCTTGAATATGTACTATTTTCAGCCCACGGTTATTCTTAATGTCTGGGCCACCTCTGAGGGGACAATATTTTTGCAATCAGAAGACTGTCAGATCAAAGGTATTGATTATATCAACGATCGCTTTAGCCTCAATGTTAAAGGCAAACTCGCTCCTGTGGAAAAAAATAATCAAACCTATCTAGCGGGGAAAGCCAATCTTGAGGTGAAAGTTGCCCTACCACCGCCATTATGGTTAACCCCGCGTCCGCTGTTAGAAATCGCCGGCAATAGCCTCTTAAAAGGGGTTTTATTGCGGATTAAACAGCGTTTAATGAGTCAATTGTTGCAAGATTACCAACAATGGGCTAAACAGGACATTATTGCCCAAAATTACCCCGAAACCATTCTCGATCTCTCCCTTGGTTAAATAAAAATATGAGTTGGACAAAAGTATTATCTGTAGATTCCCTTGCCCCCGGCGCCCGTCAAGTGGTAAAAGTGGGGGACAGTTCCATTCTCTTGATTAACAATAACGGTCAATTCCACGCCGTCGGTAATCGTTGTCCTCATTTAAAATTATCGATGACGAAGGGCCAAATTACCGAGGATGGCGCGATCGTTTGTCCCTGGCATCGTAGTTCTTTTGATCTCTGTAGTGGTGCTGTCAAAGACTGGATTACCTGGCCCCCTGTGGTTAACAAAGCGATGGCGGCAGTTTCTCAACCCCAAGCTTTACCCGTTTATCCCCTTCGCATCGAAGACGGCAGCATCTGGATAGACGCTTGACATCCTCACCGAGGGGGGTTTTGGGCAACCTAAAGAGCAGTTGCTTTAACCGACAATGGGTTAATCTTTGAGAATGCCAAACGCACCTCGCTCGCTTCCTTGACATACCCCACGCCGTAAACGGACGTGGATTCTTCTAGCATCACTGCTGAGAATTTCTGGCTCAACGATGTGGACTTGAATTAGATTCCTGGCGAAATCCCACCCGGAGGTGGTTCTCTCCTCCGACTTTCGCGACCTTACAGAAGCCTGTTTTCGGGGGCCCCTACGATACAGTTCAAAACCTCTAAAATAATTGGTTTCTCTGGTACTTGACGCTTAGAGCTTTTACCTATAGGAGCATTCCCCTAGAGAACCCCATAACTCTAGTTTTCAAGGTGTGTTCATCTCTACGGTTGATGACTGGGTTTTTTAAGCGGTTGCTTACCCGGCCCCCTATTCTTAATATCATACATCCTATAAAGTCGCCCTAAAAGGGCGAGGCTTTCAACCCAATTTTTCGGTAAAAACCCAGTTATAGATTATTTCCCCCCGCTCCGGTGATCCCCACTCTCCTATACTTTTTAAACAGGATTTAGTATAAAATCCCGTCATGTCAGCCTAGGAGCGGAAGGCTTTGCAGTAGAAATAATAAGCCAGAGCTTATTTAATACAAGTGTTTGCCTATTTTAGCCAAGAATTATTAACTTTAATTGGTTCCGTTCAAAAGTTGAGAACGAAGCAAATCGATCGCCTCTAAATAACTCGGCATCGGTTCATCACCTAACAGACAAGCACTGCGATCCACGCTAATCATATCATCACCCCAAAACACTTGACCGAGAGGAATAGATTTTCCTCGATCCGGTCGCCAATTACTACTAAAATATTTGAGATTAGCGTCCACCACTGCCCCATCAAAAAGATGACCGATACAAAAATAAACATCCTGTAAAATTAGCGGTACGGAGGGGCGATGTAATTGCCCCCGCGAGTTAGGACTACGGGCCTTATAATGACTACGGGGAAAGAGTCCATAGAGATTTTTTAAAGAAGCAGAAATCAGGGGTTTATCCTTTAAATGGGTGCGTTTTAAGGTTCCAATCGTGATCCGACAATCCACTTCTTCGATAATTTTAGGGGCAAACATCGAGGAAAAACGGACAGGAAAAGGGGAAATATTCGGATATTCTTGCTGGGGTAAACTATCAGCATCAAGAATAGTTATGACCGGATCGAGAATAGATTTTACTCCCAAAATATCGATAATTTCTCTCAAAGAAATAGCCGAACATACTCCCTCTACCAAGATAATTTCTGCTCCGGGATTTACCCCTCTCAATCCCCGCAAAACTTGACTTAATACCGGCAGACTAACCGTTACCGGTGGTGGCATAGGATAACCTAAATTAGGTTTAATTAAAATACGTTTAGCTGTGATAGCTGCCGGGGGAGGTTGATAAACAAAATCCGCCATAGCTGAATTTTTTACCCCGGCAGTAATTGAGGATTGGGTAATCATAGAAAAGAAAATAAATCAAGGGTAATTTGAAAGATTAGCCAGATCATTGAGGGAGTTTACCTGCTGTAAAGCTTGCCAGATTACCCCGGAATCGGCCCCAGGAAAATGGCTATTTTCACTAATATAACGCTTCCATGCCTTAGTTCCGGGCTGACCGGCAAAAAGCTGTAAAAGATGTTTGCTGATCTGGTGTAATTTATAACCTTTACTCACCCATTCATCGATGTAGGGAAGCATTTTTTTGATTACTTCTTCCCGGGTAGGAGGAGTAACCGACTCCCCATAAAAATCTCGATCGACTGTGGCAAATAAATAGGGATTATCGTAGGCTGCCCGACCAATCATAACTGCATCTACTAATTGTAAATGTTGTCTAGCCTGTTCTAAATTAATGATACCGCCGTTAATTTCAATAAACAAATGGGGAAACTGATTTTTTAGTCGATAAACATCATCGTAACGTAAAGGGGGGACGGTGCGATTTTCCTTAGGACTTAATCCCTGTAACCAAGCTTTACGCGCATGGATGGTAAAACGTTGACAACCCGCATCCGCGACAATACGGACAAAATTCGCCATATTTTCGTAACTATCTTGATGATCAATGCCAATTCTCTGTTTTACAGTCACGGGAATCGATACAGCTTGATTCATTGCCGATATTCCCCTAGCGACTAATTCCGGGTTAGCCATCAAACAAGCGCCGAAATTGCCCTCTTTTACCCTGGAACTAGGACAACCCACATTGAGATTTACCTCGTCATAACCCATATCTTCGGCTATTTTAGCGCATTCTGCCAAAAGATAGGGATTATCACCCCCTAACTGCAAAGCTAGAGGTTTTTCTGCTAGGGAGAACCCCAGCAACTTATAGCGATCGCCGTGTTTAATCGCCATCGTCGTGATCATTTCCGTGTAGAGAAGGGGACGACGGCTAATTTGTCGCCAAAAATAGCGAAAATGGCGATCGGTATAATCCATCATCGGCGCCACACTTAAAATATTGCCCATCTTTCCCTTTAACATTGGTTCTAAACTATCGGGACATTCTCTGGGGAAACCCACAGAATAACCAGTCTTCCTCCCAAGATATTTTAAAGCCTTTTAGTAAGTTGACTATCTAAATTACTCGTTAAGACTGCACTGGAGAAAAGAGAAGGGAGCTTTTTTGACTTACCTCCGTGGGATATTTGCCCCTTTAATCGTGTCGCGAATGACGAGTTTTTGTTCTTTGGAATAACCGGCAAAAGAACGAGTAGCAAGTAACTCAATTTCTATCCCCGTACCCGATCGCAAAGATTCCACAGGTAAGGGTAATTGACCGATATCGAGAATAAATTGATTGCCCTCCTGTCGGATCAAATTAGCGGGCATATCTCCTTCATAGCGAGTGACAAAATCGGTTCTGGGACTGGTTTGTAGGTCTTCTGCTTGCCAACGAGTGACGCGATAACGCACTTTAAATTTAGTGCCGATTAAATTCGATTGGGAAGCTTTATCTTCGAGAAAAAGCCTTAAATCAGTACCATTTCCTGTAATACCTTTTGCTTCTAATTGGGTGACATCTCGTTCAAAAACAGCATTATAAACGACAAATTCCGTAACATTATTGCGTTTTTGAGTGGTTCCCTCGATCCAGAGGTCACTGGGGACAGTTACCTTCATTTCCTTTTGATCATCGAGGGTTAAAGTAAAACGCTGATTAGTAAACCGGTTAAACTCTTGGGGCGCATTCCAAATTAAAATAAAAGAACGTTCCGATCGATCTACTAAAATCCGATATTGATCATCGATCAGGGAACCGGGGGCAAATAAAGACACTGCCCCGGTGCGAGTTTCCCAACTATTTTTAGATAGAATATAACCCCGTTCTTTTAACTCCGAAAGGGGAACAGTTGCGCTCGGTTGATCGGCAGTTAAAGGGCGATCGATTTGAATTAAAGTTAACTGTCCTAAACGACCCTCGCGACCGTTACGACCACTATTACCCGTCGCCCCATCGAGACCATCCTGACAGCTAAATTCTCTGGTGGTACAGCTATAATTGGCATCACCCGGCCTACCGCTGCAGGTTTGAATTGTCCAGAAGGGTTGGGAACAGCGACAACCCTTGCCCCCCTGGCCTCCCTGACCCCCAAAACCCCCAGCGCCTCCGGCCGCATTGACCGTTACTTGTCTTAAAAAATCTAAATTAGTGGCATAGAGGGTTAAAGCGCCGCCATTGCCCCCATCACCCCCATCACCCCCATTGCCACCGTTACCACCACCGGCCGCCTGGAGATTTCGTGTTACGTTGCCCGGTTGACCGCTACAGTTGCCATCGCTGCCATTGCTGCCATTTTCACCATCGACCCCTTTTTGTCCTGAAATATCGAGTTTTAGGGGAGAACCATCGAGAAAAAGGGTTAAACTATCACTATTTTTGCCTTGGCCGCCGACCTTGCCAACTTTCCCGCTTTGGCCCTGTTTACCGAAAGTCTGTACATCGGAACCTTGGGCTAACCAAAAACAGCGATCGCCCGTCACCGTGGCGGGCATTAGGTACGGTAAAGGGATAAAAAAGGTAAATATTAATGATTTAGCCCAAAAATTCATGATTTTAGCGAATTTATCCGCAAAGACTCCGATCAATTCCCTCTTGATGACTTTTAGATTTAGATTTTTGTTTCCCCTCTATCAATAAGGTGCGCTATCATCCTACACTTACTTTGAGAAGGAAACAGCCAATCGCGAGGGTTACGCGCGTGAAAAAAGTATTAGCTATTATCTTGGGTGGCGGGGCCGGAACTCGCCTTTATCCGTTAACGAAACTGCGGGCAAAACCTGCCGTCCCCCTAGCGGGAAAATATCGCTTAATCGATATTCCCGTCAGCAATTGTATTAACTCCCAGATTGACAAAATCTATGTGTTGACGCAATTTAATTCCGCTTCCCTCAATCGTCACCTCAATCGTACCTATAATTTTACGGGTTTTAGTGATGGTTTCGTGGAAGTTTTGGCCGCTCAACAAACCATGGAAAATCCTCAATGGTTCCAAGGCACGGCCGACGCGGTACGACAATATATCTGGACGATGAAGGATTGGGATATCGATGAATATCTAATTCTCTCGGGAGATCATCTCTATCGCATGGACTACAGCAAGTTCATCGAACGCCATCGGGAAACCAACGCCGATATCACTTTATCGGTGGTTCCCATCGATGAACGTCGCGCCTCCGCTTTTGGGGTGATGAAAATTAATGATTCGGGGCGAATTGTCGATTTTTATGAGAAACCCAAAGGGGCAGAATTGGCAAGAATGCGGGTAGATACGACGATTTTAGGCTTAAATCCTGACCAAGCCCGTCAAAATCCCTACATCGCCTCCATGGGAATTTATGTCTTTAAAAAGAATGTTTTAATCGATCTGCTCGATGCCAATAAAGAACAGACCGATTTCGGTAAGGAAATTATTCCCTCGGCGGCTAAAGACTACAATCTTCAGGCTTATTTATTTAAAGGTTACTGGGAAGATATCGGCACGATTGAAGCCTTTTATGAGTCTAATCTCGCCTTGACCCAACAACCAAATCCCGCCTTTAGTTTCTACGACGAAAAAGCCCCCATCTATACCCGTTCTCGCTATCTGCCACCGACAAAAATGCTCAATTGTACGGTGACAGAATCGATGATTTCTGAAGGTTGTATTCTCAAAGAATGTCGCATCCATCACTCGATTTTAGGTATTCGTAGTCGAGTCGGCAAAGACTGCACGATCGAGGATACAATGCTGATGGGATCGGACTTTTATGAGTCTTTCCCCGAACGGGAAAGTCTCGCCCGAAATGGCAAAGTTCCCATGGGTATCGGCCCTGGTTCGACTATTCGTCGGGCAATTGTGGACAAAAATGCTCGCATTGGTGCCAATGTTTTAATTGTTAACAAAGATCGTGTGGAAGAAGCTAATCGCGAAGATTTAGGTTTCTATGTTCGCAGCGGTATCGTGGTTATTTTCAAAAATGCCACTATTCCCGACGGGACGGTGATTTAATCTATCAGTTATCAGTTATCAGTTTTTCCATTTTTCTAGTTATTATCGCCTGGATCTAGCCCCAGACTGATAGGTGCATCTCACATTTGCAGAAATACTAACAATCAGGGTGAGCGCCTCTCAAACGCTATTGACAATGGGCCAATTTTGTGATCCGCCTGGGCCTTTCAAGTGATACTTGGACTTCCCCCCAAGAAAAGTAATGAAACCCTTACCCCAAGGTCGTCTTGGCGATTGATCGACTAGCCATTACTGGCTACAATCGACTCTGAAGCTTAACTGGAGAGTGTTTTGAGTGATCCCACCTATGCTTTCATTATCCAGCGATCGCTGGCTCCAGTCAAGACCTGCCATGGACACAGAACAAATAAACTGATACCTAAAAACCTTGCAAAGCAAGGTTTTTAGTTTTTTAAATACAAATGTCAAAAAAGTTCAGTGATACCAGTCAATCAGAATAGTTACGAACTCGACCCTCAAATATGTCTGAATCGTGGGTAGGCAACCCAGACAAAGTTCATTTTGTCAAGGATTGTTAAGATGCGCTTACCCTGTGCGGAAAGTGGGATAAGAAACGTGGATAGATACCTGTTAGGAATGCCAAGAACTTCAGCCATCGGTCGATAGACAGCTTCAACGAAAACGCTAATCTGCTTAACCCGAACTCAAGTTTGCTTACTGTCACCAACCCAAGAAGCCTTCCCTGCAGATGGACTGGGTTTTACCTCAATCTGCTTAACCCGAACTCAGGTTACCTTATTTTTGAAACCAAGGGTTATCGGTACGAGGGTACGGAAGAAAAAAAAGCGGGTGCGGAACGCTGGTGCAGGGCGGTTAACGCCGATGGTCGTTTCGGGACTTGGGAGTACAGGTTCTGTAAGTCGATGGAGGTGATCCAGGCGCTCGACGAGATCGCAGGGGCGATCGATTGAGCCGCCAATTCAAATCTGAATTGACGACTACGGGGATGAGGTTTTAAAGGTTTATGATCTCGAGTAGGGCGAACTGGCTCCGCCAGCGCCCCGATCGTCCCGCTGTCCGTTTAGTACCACAGGAGACACGCCATGAATAACAGACGTAAAAAAATCATTCCTTTCTTCCTTGTAAATATTGTTTTATCTTTTCTGTTTTTAGCGACTTTATTTTTGTTACCTCATCTCGTTTATCGATATTACAATGAGCTAGTATTAATCAATATTAACTGGACTTTAAATAAGCCTTTTGATCCTGATTCTATTAGCTTTTGGTTTATGTTATTTACGGCATCAATTTCGACTGGTATTTTGACGAGTTTAAACATAATTTGGATACGAAATTTTTGGGGTGTTTTTGCATTGTATTTTTTAGCCAGCCTCTGTCTAGTTTTGCTTGTAAGTTATTTTAATCTTGAAAAAAAACTAGGCATAAGCTAAACGGCTTTTACTTCGGATCACCGATATAGACTCCAAAAGGGTTATAGCTATTGGATCATGCAGGTTAAGCGCCGTTTAGCTTAGTCCTAGCCCTTAATGATCAAACTCCACCTTCACCTATAGGGCTTGTTATCCGTAGTGTTTTTATACTTCCAGTTGCTGTGGGACCGGTCGTCTTTATATTTATAGCACTTTGTTATCATCTGTTCAATTCGATTTGTCCATCTTTCTTCACTCCTCAAATAGATGACACACAAGAAACTCCATCAATAACTACTGACAAAAGACTACAAAGAGGACAAGAAAGAGGACAAAAAGCTCTGGGAAAAAGAATACAGAGAGAATTAAATGAAACTAACGATTTAAAAGAATTTAGAAAATCATGGTGGAAAGCTTATCGCCGATTTAGTGAATTAACTTATGAGGAGAAATGTAGATTATATGAAGAACACCCGATGATTCACAGTGCTGAGGAGTATGCAAATAAAACTGTAGGCTATTGGCGCTGAATTTTAGGATAAGTATTCAGGCAAGTCTTGTAGGTTGGGTTGACGTAAGGAAACCCAACAAAAAGTTGTTGGGTTTCGCTTGTTCAAGAGAATTGAGACATTTTTTCCAAGTATTGTTTCGCTCAACCCAACCTACAGGCTACTTGCTCTTGCCTTTTGCCTATTTTCCCCTATTAGTTTTGCATAATATCTCCTGAAGAACCTTAAAAGAAGCCTAAATAGGGTCTGCTGAAAAAGTTTTTCCTGGGGGTAGGAGTCAGGAGTCAGGAGTCAGTAGCCGGTCGTTTCAGGCTTTGTTGCCCTTGTTTTTTTGTACCAATTGATGTACTATAAGAAGGATAATGCAAGGTTTTTGAAAGTCCCAATCCTATTTTCTTGCACTAACATCGGACTTTAACAGGTCAAAAGCTTTATTTTAAAAGGGTTTTACCATTATTCAGCAAGCCCTA